>NZ_JBDPLV010000003.1:0-249192 GCF_039871605.1 Acrocarpospora sp. B8E8
CGTGTTTGAGTTGCTCGACGTTCCGATTCCGATGACGCTGGTCGGCGGGTAGTCACTAATTTTTGATCTTGGATGCTGAGCTTCCTGGTCAGACCCGCATCAGTCCAGCAAGATCAAGCAAGTTCGGTCTAAGTGACAGTGTGGCCATGGTCCACGGGGACCTGCGCACCCCTGAGAAGGTCTTGGCGCACGAGGACGTTCGCAAGCTGATCGACTTCACCCAGCCGGTGGCCGTTCTCATGATCGCCATTCTGCACTTCGTCACCGACGCGGAGAACCCGGCCGCGATCATCTCGACCATCCGGGATGGCCTGCCTGAGGGCAGCTATCTGGCCATCTCCCACGGCTGCCCGGACGGCATGGAGCCAGACGCTCTTGCCGCGGCGGTGAAGGTGTATGAGAAGGCGTCCGCCCCGTTTACTCCCCGCCCGCGGGAACAGATCACCGCCTTGTTCGACGGCTGGGAGTTGCTGGAGCCGGGCGTGTGCGAGGTTTCGCGGTGGCGGCCGGAGCTGGAACGGGTCGACATCGGCGGGAGCGGCGCCCCTGCGGTGGCCCGGTCGGGCGCGAGGTTCGTCGGTGGTGTGGCGAAGCGATGACCGAAGCGGTGACGACGAAGCTGGGCGGCGATCACGCGCCGGTGGTGGTGGATGGGCCGCTGGCCAGGGTGCGGGCCGCGTTGCAGGCACACCATCTTCTTTCTTACTACCGCGTCGGCGACGACGGTGAGCCGAGGTCTGAGCCCGTCGCGGACGAAGGGGCCGGTGAGGATCTGCGGCTGGTGGTCTTGCATCCGTCCGGAGGCAAGTCCGCGAGCGTGGGCTGGGTGGGCGCGTGTGGCGCTTACCTGCTGCACATCCCGCATGAGGACAGCCAGCACGGCGGACACGCGGTCCTGGTGGAGGGCGAGCGGGCGGCGGCGGGGAGTCTGGCCTTGCTGTGGGGAGTGACGGCCGCTGGTGATCCGGCGGCCGACCGGTTCCGCGAGCTTGAGCGGATCCTGGCCGCGCGTGGGGTCTCGGCGCGGATGGTGGAGGGGGAGAAGGAGGTCCGGCTGGAGGTGGACGGCCGGGAGACGGCGTCGGTGCCGGTGAGCGTGGTCGTGGGCGGCCGGGGCGGGGCCTATCTGGTCTACATCGGCTCGGGCGAGCCAGCCTCGATGCTGATGGCCAGGCATCCGGGCGAGGCTGCCGGGCTGGTCATGCGCGCGATGAACCGGGGGTCTGATGCTTCCCCTGAATGAAGCTCGTCCGGTCTTCGGGATGCCGGTCTCTTCGGTGATTGCCCATGGCGGGGAACTCTTTCGTAACCCGCAGGGTGTCGGTGCGTCTCGATTCGGGCCGTCTGGAGGGTGACCTGCCGATGCCGCTGACGTGGGAATGGGAGATAACCGGGAGGACGGCGACCCGTACACATAACGGGCGCCATGTCGTCGTGACGGCGAGAAACGAGAAGGAGCTCGGGCTGGCGATCAGTAATTGGGAAGCCAGCGAGAGGAAGCGGCTTGCCGATTCCTTGAAGAGCTTGGGTGCCGTCGTGGATCAGGCATTCGATCGTCTCTCCGCACGAATCGGCGATCAATCTGCCGAGGCGGATGCTTCGGGTCAGTCCTGTCCTCGCAGCGTTCCCGCGCAAGACCGGGGAACCTTATGAGTGTTCCCGGGAGGCACGCGATCGATTCCGAGGAACGGGTGCGCCTGCGTGGGGAGGGTGCCACGCTGCGGCAGATCGCCGACGCTGCCGCAGTGCCGATGTCCCCCGTGCGGAAGCGGCCGGCCACCGCGGGGAGGCCGCGCGGGAGGAGGCGGCGGTCTGTCCCTGGTCGCAACGTGAGCGTTGAGCAGGTGGCAGGCCCGTACCAGGCCGGACAGGGCATCCGCGCGATTGCCGCCTCGCTGGGAGTCAGCGTGGGGAAGGTCCGGACGCAACTGGAGGCGGCGGGCATACAGGTCCGGCGGGGTCCCAGGCCCAAGCCGGTGACGGCGGCCGATGAAGATCTGATACGCCGGTACCAGAACGGGGAGAGCATCCGCGTGATAGCCACCTCGCGGCGAACCGATGGCAAGAAGGTCCGGGCGCAGCTGGTGGCGGCGGGTGTGCGGATCCGGCGTCGGCGAGATTCTCGCGGGCTGGCGGAGGTCACCGATGAGGAGTTGGCGGGCCGCTACCAGGCTGGGCAAAGTCTCGGCGTGATAGCCGCCTGGCTGGATGTGGATCGGGGGACGGTGCGGGCGCGGCTGGCGGCGGCGGGCGTGGAGATCCGGCCGCGCGGCCGTATCCGCAAGCCGGTGGACACCTCGGCGAAGCCGAGGCGGGCGCGGAAACAGCTGACGGTCAGTGGGGCGGAGCTGGCGGAGTTGTACCGGGCCGGATCGACCGTAGCCGCCCTGGTGGCGAGGTTCGGGGGGTCTAAGGAGAAGGTTCGGGCGCGGCTGCGGGCTGAGGGGGTCGCGATGCGTCGGCCGGGAAGACGCCGCACCGCTGATGTCGCCGCGCGGTCTGAGTCGTCCGCGGCTCCTGATCGGCCGGTCGGTCAGCGGTCCTGGCCTGGCGGCGAACAATCGGGCAGCGCGCGACCGGCCTTCCGGGAGATGGCTGATGAGGTGATTGCCCCGATCCGGTCGGGCGCGCTTGTGGCGGGGTCGCGCCTCCCGTCTCACCGTAGGCCGACGCAGCAGGCCGTAGCGCCCGGTAACGCGCGTGCTCGCCGGGCGGTGAACCTCCCGCGCCAGGAGGGCCGGCTGGTGACGATCAACAAGACCACCGTCGTCGCCCCGCCGGAGAACCGGCCGGGCCAAAGGGAACAGGACAAGCCGATGAGCGAGGGGACCGGCAGGCCGGGACGGGCGAACCTGATTCGCCAGGACGGCATGACGCCGATATACATGCAGATCGCCGATCTGATCGCCAAGGAGATCGCGAACGGGGACCTCGGCCCTGACGCACCGGTCGCCAGCGCGCGCGAGCTGCAGAGCGAATTCGGGATCGCGCTGATCACTGCACGGAGTGTCCACCGGGAACTATGCGATCGTGGACTCGTCCGTACCGTCCCCGGGGAGGGCACGTTCGTCGGCCCGGCGTGGACGCCGCTCCGGGGGGAGCGTGACAGCGAAAGTGACCGAGCACCGGCGAACGGATCCGGTTCACTGGTTACCGAGCGCCGGATCCGGCGTGACGGCATGGCGCCGATGTATGTCCAGATCGCCGACATCATCGAAGAACAGATCACCAAAGGTGAGCTTGGCCCTGGTGACATGGTGCCGAGCGAGACCGAGCTGAAGCGCGATTTCGGGGTCGCGCAGATGACTGCCCGGCGTGTGCACCGGGAGTTACGTGAGCGTGGGCTCGTCCATACCGTGGCCGGGGAGGGCAGCTTCGTCGGGCCTGAGGGGACGCCGCGACCGGCTTACCTGCAGCCGTTGTACCAGCAGATCGCCAATGACTTGGCCGCTGCTATCTGTGCGGGCAGGCATCGGCCGGGGGACCCGATTACCAGTGAAAGAGATCTGATGGTTGAGTTCGGCGTGGCCAAGGCCACGATCCGGCAGGCGATCGCGTCGCTGCGCCAGGACAAGTGGGTGATCACCGTGCCCTATCGGGGAACTTTCGTGGCGCCTCCGCACTTGTGGCCCGAGCCGCCTCAAGACGTGGGAGGGCCTCCTACCTGCCCGAGTTCGGAGCCCGGCCGGTAGGAGGCCCGACCACCCCCGGGGACCCCTAAGACGTGGTCGGGCCTCTGTCCGCTCCGAGTTCACTGCTTTGCCCGGCTGACAGAGGCCCGACCACCCCCAAGGGGACACAGCGGATCAACGAACCGGCCGTGCCTGGATCCCCAAGCACGTCATGAAGTTGGACAGGAGGCCGACTCTGCGGAAGCGCCGGTAATTCCGCACCAGGGAGGCTGGGTGTTCACGGTCCCCTTTCGGGGACCTTTCATCGCGCCTCGCTGGCACCGGCTGGTTCCGTGAGCAGGCCGTGGGTGAGGAAGCGCGAGAGACCGTGAAACTGCTGGTCTCCGAGCTCGTGACCAACTCCTGTGTGCACTCACGGTCCGGCACGGAGGAAAGGAAGATTGAGTTGCGAGCGGAGTCTCGCGGTGGCCTCGCGCGTGTCGAAGTTACCGATGCCGACTCGGCCACCAATGCGCCCTATCTGGCGCCAGTCCACGGTGACGATGAGGGTGGGCGAGGGCTTCCTCTGGTCGCGGCCATGGCCAATGACCGGGGGGCTCGGAGTGGGATGCGGGGACAGACGACAACCTGGTTCAGCGTCCTGCTCGCCGACGTCGAAAGGTAGATCGGCCGTGTCACCCATCGAAGAGGTCTACGCCCGAATCGATCAGCAATCCGAGGTCATCCTCCGCGACCTGGCCGAGCTCAAGGCCGGGCAGATCGAGATCCGCGACCTGCTCACCCGCGTGGTCGCCCGGCTGGAGGGCGTGCAGTAGGCCGCCGCGATGCTGAGCATCTGTCCATGGCGCCGCGCACCGTCAACTGATGCCGGAGCACCAAGATTTCAATCTCCTGTCACGCTCGCTCCCGGGCAGCAGCCGCAGGAGCAAGAGGGTGTTGGTCACGGCGAGGTGGGCCAAGCGCAGCAGCACAACGGATCATCCTGGCGTTTCCGGTACAGCGCTCGCGACTTCCAGACCGGAGCACGGGATCGCAACCTCCCCGGCGACCTGCACGGATGAATTCTCGGCACCCGCAGTCCCAATCACTCCCTCTCAGCGGTTGTCGCGATCTTGGAACTGGGGGTGGTCTTTGTCCGCTTGCTGGGCCATGTGAAGGGGTAAAGGCAGCACGGTACGGTCGCCCCAGGCAGCGGTCTGGTTGGAGAGACGGGCGGCAAGGGCGATGAGATGCTCCGGGTCCCAGGTTCCTAGGCGGGGGATCGTGTACTCGACGCGGGCGATCGAATGCCAGTTGTCCTTGAGCTTCGTGTGCTGGGCATCGGGGAGAGTGAAGCGGGTGTGGTCGGTGCCGCTCCGGTTACCCCCTCGATGGTTAACGGTGGCTTGTGCGTACATCCAGGAGTTGATGCCGTCCTGGGCGCGGGTGTAGATGGTTGAGCCGGGGAAGAGGGGCTTGCGGTCGGGATCGTCGACGGTGGAGGCCTCGCGTCGTTCGGTCGGGCGGGGGATTTTATCGCTGGAGACCCGGATGACCGCGATGTCGATGCCAGCGGTGTGAAGGGAGTCCCCGGGAAGCGGGCCTTCGCCGAAGGAGTTGTTGCGTAGGCCTGACCAAAGTGAGGCGTTCTCGCCCTCAACGAAGACGACCACACTTCCTTGGTGTTTGAGTTCGGACAAGGCGCCGTCGATGTAGCTTCGGGTGGTGTGTGCTTTGTCGCCGAAACGGGAGAGACCCTTGAGTCCGATGGGGGCGGCCATCCGACGGGCTGCAGCGGTTGAGTACGGCTTCCAGCCTTCAGGGCCGTACATTTCCGCGCGCCAGAAGCTGTCCTGGCCGGGGTTGGCGTGAAGGGCGACGAGACAGACTGAGAGGAGTGCCGGACGTGCGGGTTTACCCCTACGGCGCGGGAATGTGTGTAGGCGGATCTTGACCCCCACCAGGACGGCGTCCCGGCTCAGATGGGCGTGCGCGTTGGACTTGGGTGAGACGGCTTGGGCGAGACGGTTGTCGGTGAGTCCCGCACCGCGTAGGAGATCGGCCAGAGCGGCTTGTGTTGCGTAGTCGTCGCGATCTGCCAGCGGTGGATCGGGCTCGCCCGCTTCGCGGGCTCTCTTGCGGGCAGTCCGTTCTGGGATCGTGAGTGTGCGTTCGGGTGTTCCTCCGTTGTCTCCGCCGATGAGGGCTTGCAGGGGGATCCCGCGTCCTCCGAGCAGTGCGCGGAGGAGGTGCTTGGCGTCCTGCTGCTGGCCGTCGTCGGAGCCTGTGACGGGTCCCTGGGTTTCTGCGAGCACGGCGATCAGCAGGTCGGGGTCAGGTTGCAGGCAGGGGAGGGCGTTGGCGATCGGCGTACGGTCATGTGTGCCGTGAACAACGAGTTCGGGCGCGTGGCAGCACATGATAGACACGCCGTCGGCCAACATGTGTGATGGACCGTCTGCGATCGTCTGGAGGTCTGGCCGCTGGAAGCTGCGTGCTGCCTGCCAGAGGACCCGTGCGCGGAACTCCGGGTCGTTGTAGAGGACGACCAATCGCAGCGACTGCCAACCTGCTGCAGCGAGAGCCGGCCGGATCTTGTCTGGGCTCATCACGGTGGGGAAGTCCGGACGCGGCGTGGTGATACGCGTCGCCTGGTAGGTGATCGGTGAGGTGCCGAGGACGTTCGCGGCGTGGTCGGCGAGGTGAAGCAGGAAGCGAGCGCCGGGGCCGGTGCCGATGGGGTGTCGGTCGGCCTGGTGGATCGGTCGGACCGGACCGAGGTCGGTGTCGAAGTTCAGGGCGGCGAGCTCCGGCAGCGGCGCGAGGCCGAATGCCTCCACGATCTGTGCGGTCGCGCCGAGATATGACACGGACTCGGGGGAACTGGCCGCTGGGATATCGGGACTCGTGCGGTGCGGCCATTTGACCTTGACGGGAGTTTTGAGGATCACGGCGCCTGCGGCGGGGGGAGTCACGTACAGGTTCTTCACGCCGCTCCAGCTGGCGGCGGTGCGGGTGATATTGGCGTCGAGGAATGCGACGAATTCCGAGGCTCCTGGGAGCGTGCCAACCTCGACGGAGATCTTGTGCATGGCATGTCCTGTGACGGATCGGCGCTCGCCGGTTTCGGTATCGTCCCACGCAGCGGTGCGGGAAATCTGGTCATTCCATGACAGGAGATTGCCGTCAGAATCGAGGTCGAAGCGGATCGGCGTAGCTCGGCCAGGAACAATGAACGGCTGAGCGGCCAGCCGTGCCGCGATGTTCCACCCGGCCACCTCTCGGATCCAACCTGGCCCGGTGATGCGGCCTGAAGCGTCGCGATCTATGAGGCCTGCGAGGCAGTAGGCGCCGGACTCACTCGGCTCGAGAAGCAAGGAGAGGGTGTCTCCCGCGCCCACGGGTAGCCGGGTCTGCCATTCGCGGAACAGCATAGTCAGGGTGTCGGACATGACAGGCTGCGGCGTGATGATCAAGGCTTGCCCGGGCCAAGGGCCTTTGCTGTCTGGTTCAGTGGGCCCGATGAATACCATGCGCTGGCCGGTCACGGCGCGCGCTGCGGTGGTCAATGACGCTGTGGGTTTCTGATGGTCCTGGGGAGCACGGGTGGGCAGCGCCCGCCACGCTCGGGCGAATGCCTTCCCCAAGGGTGTGATGTAAACCTTTCCGAGCAGGTCGTCGCTCACGGGGAACGCCAGCGTGCGCAGGAATCCAAGGGCGGCCGCGGTCACGGGGCCTCCTCGGCCAGGTCGAAGACGGCCCGGGTGACCGTGGTGCCGTAGATACGTTCCAGCAATTTAAGGTCCCCGGTCTGTTGCCAGTGATTTCGGAGTTGGCCGACGAGATATGGCAGCGACGATTTCTCGGGGCCGTTGGTGAATGCGGCATCGGCGAGATACAGGTCGCCGTGGGCTCCTCCGCGGCGAGCGCGCCCGCCGAGCTGAATCATCTGAACGATCATCGTGGCGACGATGGACATCCGGATGCGTTCACTGAGCGAATGGAAGTAGTGGTGGTTGGCTCGGATCTCCTCGAACGCTTCGCCGGCTCTGACTCGGAGGGCTTCGAGGGCTGCCGCAGGATCGGCACTCGGCGCTGTCCCGGTGTAGCCGAAAGCGCTGATGAGCGACAGCAGAAGTTTGGCGTCGTCCATCACTGGGATGGGCCGCACCGCGAGGATGACGGGGCCGAGCAGAGACCGGCCCTGCTTGTCGACGATGTTGATGCCGCGTTCGGCGAGCGGCAGCGGCACGATCAGCACTGTCCCCGGGCTGTCCTCAGGAAAGCGCTCCAGGTCTGAGATAGGCAGCGGCATCCATCGGGGGGTGCGGGTGGGCGGCGCCCAGCCGTCCTGGACCGCGACGCGGATCTCTTCGGCGGGGGCTCCGGCGTCGATCATGGAGTCAGCGAGTTGAAAGGCGCCTTGATAGGCGGTCACACCGATGAGAGCGTGTGCTTGGTGCCGGGTGGCTGGATCGGCGCGTAGCGTTTCGAGCATTGGTTGAAGACGGCGCCATAGCGCGGCGCCCATCCGGAAGTGAGCATGATCACGGGCTGCTCCGGAGGTGCCACTGATCTTGATGATTTCGCCGTCACCGTCATACAACGGCAGGTATCGGATGGTCAGTCCGCCTTCACCGATATCGTCGGGCAGGTACCAGGAAGGCTTCGCCATCACGTGATGCAGAGAAGCCATAGGCAGATATGCGGTTGCGGACATACCGATCACAATTCTTCTACGGCCAGCGTAACCGAGGGCTGTCGTGTCGCCGAGATAGGCCGTGTGGGAGTGCGGGTCGCCGCTGAACGACGTCACCGCCAGGGAGGTGTCCCTGAACGAGACCGGGTTGTGTTTCTCGGTGAACGCGAACAGTTGGCGCCCCAATGGACCGTATGGGGAGGCTCTCCAGCCGCGTTGGTTGGCGAACGCGTCGGTGAGTTTGTCCCCGGCGACGACACCAGCGGCCTGGAGGTGCGCCGCAGAGTAGCTGATGGTATTGAGGAAGCCACGGATCTTCTCGAGGTAGGCACGTCGCATCGCATACTGGACGGACATGGCGACCTTCCAGTTCTCCGATGTCACGCGGGCCTGAGTGTCCTCTTCGTTCTCCGGCGGCGGGGCGGGAGCCGTGTCGCTTCCGGCATCTGAGGGTGGGCTGACCATGGATTTGAAGATCTTGGTAAGTCTCCCCGCCTCGGCCTCCAATCGGTCCGACCCGTCAGTGAGATCGGTGATTCGCGCGAGAACGTCGTGAAGTTCATCCAAGCCCGCTGGAAGCCCGGGCTCAGTGAAAGGCTTCGGGTCTCTCTCATAGAGGGCCGCGATGAGGTCCATCTGCTCCTGTGTGATGCGTTGGTCTTCTGGCATTCCGAACACCAGATGAGCCAGCCAGGCATCCCAGCGACGGGGCACTGCCAGCTCGAGGGTGGACACTCCGGCTGCCGTTTCGCTGCCCCTGGGGGACAAAACTCCTCTAGCCAGGTGGGAAACGTAGGAGCTGGACAGCCAGGCGAGGTGTGAAACGGACGGATGGATGACCTTCTCGATCACGCTGTCCAGGTGAAGGGCGTTGATGCGGAACTGGGTTTCGAGGTCCCGGGTGAGATCGTTGGGCGCCCCGTATTTGGACAAGACTGCAGCTCCGCTGGCCTGCTCGAAGCCTGTGGACTGCATTCCGTCGACCTCGTCGATGAGCACGAAATGGCTGTGATTGAGGATGTGCTCTTCTACTCGAAGGTCATCCCGGACCAGGCCCGAGGTGTCAAGGACTCGGGTGTGGATCTTTCCGAGCAGGAAATTGTGATGGCTGGTGACAATGATCTCGGCAGTGATCGCGGCGCGGTGGTGGCGGAACTTGCCGCATCCCGCCTGCCAGGGACAGATGTGCCGCTGGGGTTTATCGTGCGGTGCACGGACGGCTTTCAGGTCGGTGCACGGCTCCCGACCGGGCTGCCAGGCATCAACGGTTTGATCAACCGAGGCGGTGGCTACGATAGCGCATGAATAGGACATCTCAGCGAAGGCCCAGTCTCGATCGGCCTTCGAACTACTCTGAGCGGAGGCCGCTGACTCAGCGAATGTCTGCATGCGGGCCGGGGAGATCAGCGGGACGACATCTGCAGTCTCGCCAAGGGTCTCTAGGTCTCTGCGCAGGCGACGAACTGCGGCGGCGACTTGGGCGTTCCTAGTGACCACCAGCGACATGCGCAAGCTGTTGCGGGCGGCCCAGCATGCCAGCAACTCAGACAGGACGTTCTTGCCGACGCCGGTGGGCGCATGCAGGATCCGCAGGGGTCCTGAGGTGACTTTCCAAAGATCACCGACCAGGGCGCCGTCTCCATCGCGGAGTTCGGTATGGAAGGTCTTGACTGCAGTTGTGCGGTGCTTCTCGCCATAGGCTGAATCTAGGGTCTCGGCGATGTCCTTGAGCTCGCTGAATGGCACGGTGAGTTCGAGCGCGTCGGCTGCCGGTGCGCGCGGTGGAATCCGCTGGCCGTCGGCTTTTCGGGCGGTGATCGTGTAGTGGGCGGTGATCAGTCGCCCACTCGGACTGTGAGCGTCACGGATCGGTATGTCCGCGAAGTACTGGCCCGCAGTGGCCTCCTTGCGGGCGCGATCACGTCTTCTCGCCGCCTTCTGAGCGACATGGTCCAGCCGGTCGAGCAGACTATCGATCGTGCCGTCCTGCCCTCGGCCGGGCATGACAATGAGGGTATCGTCCCCGTCTCGGACGAATTCTGGCGTCTCATTCCGTGCGAGGGTGTAAGCCACGTTCTCGACGACCACGACCCGGCTAGCGAAATGCCGTGGCCGGTGTCGCAAGACCCTTGCGATCCGGTGTTCCTGCACTGGGCCCAGGTTGCCCCACTGCTCCCACAGATGAAACTGGCCGGTGAGCAGGAAGTGCACATCAGCGATGTGTACGCGGCATCGCCAGCTTTCCTGCGCAGGAGAGCGGTTGGGGAAAAGCTCAGCTGCGAGGAGAACCGCGGCACGGATTACCAGGGGTGTGATGGCTTCTTCTTTGCGGGTGATCATCTGCCGCCCCTGAGCCTGGTTGTGATCATGCGTTTGAAGGCGGAGACGGTGTGGACGTTGTATCGATCCTTCGGTAGGTGCTCGCGGAGCGTCGCGGCGGTTGCCTTGTAGTGGTCGGTGACTACGATGTGCTCGGCGGCAGGCGGGTCGGAGATGATTTTCCGTGCGTCAGCTACGTCCTTCAGGTCCACTCGCAACACCTGGCCATCAGGCATGTGCACGCCGATGTCGTAGTCGTCCTTTTCGGGCCACGGTTCGGCGGTGACGCCTGGTTTGGCGTTGAGCCAGTCGGTCAGGAGGACTTCGGCGAGTCCGGGGACACTGATGAACCGCCAGACTCCCCAGCGCAGACAGTAGATTCCCTCGGCATCCATACGAGCGACCGACACCGGTCCGTTAATGGCTTCCGGCGCTTGTCCTCTACCTCGGGCCTGCAGGAAATAGCGGTGCACGCCATGTGGTGGGTACTGGCAGCGCAGTGACGAACCATGCACCTGCATGGGGTAGCGGCAGCCAGGACACGGCCACCAGAACTTCCGGTCCCTCACGGATACGGTCCGGTCTCCGCCGATCGGTTCGTAGACGTCGAGTCGTGGGGCGCCGCGCCTGCTGTATTCCATAAGCAGAGCGGTCTCGGCGCCCGTGGGAACCTCGATCAGCATCCGCCGGCCAGCCGCATACTGCGCCTGGCTTCCTGAGTTGATCGCGGTGAACGCGCTGCGCTCTGCCTGTTCGCGGGTCTGGTGTGACCAGGGCGGGAGCCATTGCTGACCGGTGTCTAGAACTCCGTCGCTGTCGAACAGAGCCTCGGTGTACTCCGAGCCATAGTCGATGGCTTCGTCCGTCAGGACATCGCTGTGGAGGACGATCAGTTGTCGCAGCGGCTGCGGAACCATGTCCCCATCAAGGGGCGCCCAGTCGCCGAGCGGCGTGGACAGCACTTGGACGAAGTCGGCTGGAGTGGCCGGACCTTCACCAGGCTGCAGGCAAGACAACACGACGCCGTGCATGCGGCAGATCTCTCGCCACGCTCGGTCATCGTCATGGCGTAGCGTCCAGGCCAGCTCGCACACATGCTGTGGCCAGCCGACGGGTGGCGTGGTTTCGCGCAGGAAAACGTTCCATGTTGAGTTACTCTCCGATACCACGCTCCGGCCTCAGCCGTTGGAGCGCACAGGAACTTCTTCCGATTGCGCGGAAGAATCCGGAATGGATTGACTAGCCGAGAACCTACACAAGGTCACCGGTCAAACACAGGGAAACCGAAGAACTGGTCTGGACTCGCCAGAGTCGGATACCGAAGCCAGCCCCCAGCCGCACTGTCTGGAGGGTGTTGGAGCGTAGGGTGCCGGTGATCCTTTCGCAGTGTGCGTTCGCTTTCGGCCTGCTGTGGACTTTGAGGACGTGCAGACCAGCGTCAGCGAAGACCGCGTCGAAGGTGTCGGTGAACTGGCCGCCGTGGTCGCGGATCAGGAACGATGTACTCGGCCTGAACCGCCAGGAACTTGTTTCCATGTTGGGCCACTGCGGCGTGGAACCGGGGCGATCCCGGCCAGGTTCAAGATGGTCCACACGGTAGACGCGGCGATCGTATGACCGAGGCGGATGAGTTCCGCCGTGGATGCGGCCGGTGGCCCCACGTGGGATTTTCGGCGGCCATGCGCAGGACGAGGGCCTTGACCGCAGCTGCGGTGGGTGGCCGCCCGGGATGGCGACGTTCGCTGTAATCCCACTTGTCGCCACGAGGTTACGGTGCCAGGCCAGCACGGTAGCGGGGGCCATCGGGAAGATCTTCACCCAGCGGCGGCGAGGCAGCAGGTGCGAGAGTGCCCCGAACCACAGGCGGTCGGCTGGTTCTCCGCGCACTCATAGGACCTGACGGCGCAGGACCGCGTTCTGATGTCGTAGCACCAGCAGTTCCGCCTCCTTGGAGACATCGCACCAGAACAGCTGTGCGGGCAGCGACAGCAGGCGTCGAGTGACGGCATACACCCTGGACAAGATCACGAAAGATGATCCCAGGCGACCCGGACCAGCCGCTCAACGCCCTGGGAGTTCCCGATCCCCACGACGAAGGATTCAGCGCCGGAGATGATTCGTGTTCTCGAAGCCTCACCCGAACATGGACGCGTAAACTCCAGGTGAGAGGAAGGAGTGACGATGAGCGCAACGTACGGCATGTCGCCTCCTGCTCGTTCGGACGACGCGCATCCGTTGCGGACGATCCGGGAGATCCGCGCGTCCTTGCCCCGCGACCAACTCGCCCACTTCGACGCCGAGCTCGCCGAGACCGACATCTCCGAGCTGGAATCGATGCTCACCCGTTGGGCCACGCTCGCCAACGACGGCTTCGAGGAGTTCCTCCTCTCGGCTCCGTTCGAGGACCTGGATTTCGGGGGCCGCTCCTACGATGAGCGACCGGAGAGCGAGTGATCTACTTCCTCAACACCAACGTGGTAGCCGAGCTCACGACCAGGCCGAAACCCAATCCGAACGTCATCGCCTGGTTCCGAACGATCCCCACGCCGAATCTTTACCTGAGCGTCCTCACCGTCGCCGAGATCGAAGCAGGTGTCGCAGCCGTCGCTGATCCTCTGCGCAAGGCGCGGTACGGCCAGGCGCTGGCCCAGATCCGGATCGACTATCAGGGCCGGATCGCCCTGATCGGCGAGCGGGAGGCAGGGGCGTACCTGGCCATCCATAAGACGCTCAAGAGCGCCGGGACAAGCATCGACCCGCCCGACGCCCTGATCGGCGCGACCGCCGTGGCCAACAACTGGACGCTGGCCACCCGCAACACCAAACACCTGGCCCGAACAGGTGCCCGCATGGAGAATCCGTGGGAGGAACGTTCGGCGTAGAAATTCAGAGTCAAGAGCACGTAATCGCGCTTTAATCCGTAGGTTCAGGGTTCGAATCCTTGGCGCACCACCAGTCTCTCCGCAGGTAAATGGCCTAAACATTGATCCGACAGTCAGGGTTCCGCGCCGCCTGACCTTGATCATGTTCCCCGGTGTTCCCGCACCCAAGCTCTCGTCGATTCTTGACAAGTCCTGCGAGTTGCGCTGGACGTTGTCGCGCGTGACCCGGTCCCCAGAAATCCCGCAAAGCGCCCTGACCGACGCCAGCCGACACAAACCCCGCAAGCGCCACGCGGCTCCCAAACCGAAGCGCATGAACAAGGCGGAGCTCAATCAGCGCATCCGGCACGACGCCGAAACTGAGGGGCCCTCCATGAGAGCACTGGTCAAAAGGCATCGAGTCGCCTGCGGACCGTCCGAGCCGCCCTGGCCAACCCCGAACCCCCCGGAAACACTGCCATGTTCGTCCATCAATTATCGATGCTGTCCAACAACTCATCGACTCCATGATCGACGCTGGACACAGGCCGAAGCAGATCTGGAAGCGGCTTATGGATCATAACAGCGGTCGTGACAACGGCGCCCGCATAGCCGGGCGCCACATCCAGCCAGCGAAGGGAACGCGACGAACCCACCGTCGCGTTCCCTTCCGGCGTTACCAGGGTGTCCCGCAGGCCGGCCAGGCCGACCCCGACCGCCTTGACGTACGCCTCCTTGGCGCACCAAAACCGGAAATATCCCTCTACGGGGGACGCGGCCCGGGTCAGGTGGTCGATCTCGGCGGGCTGGTACAGGTGCCGGGCCATGGCCAGGTGATCCAGGTCGTGCCGGACGCGCTCGACGTCGACGCCCACCCGCAGGCCCGGCGGAGCCACCGCGATCAGCGCCCACTCCTCCGAGCGCGACAGGTTGAAGTCGATCGGGTGGCCGACCAGGTACGGCCGGCCGTTGTGCTCCGTACCGAAGACGAGCCTGGCCGGCGGCACGCCGCTGAGCCGGCCGAGGACCGCGCGCAGGGCGTTGTGGGCGACCGTGAAGCGGCGGCGCTCGACCGGGCTGGCCAGCGCCGCCGCGCGGTCGCGTTCCGGGCCGGAAAGCGGCGAGGTCCACCTCGCGCCGTCCGGCTGATCGAGGTGGACCCGCCACACGCAGGGGTCCTTCACATCCATTTGAGCAGGGCTTTGGAGATGAGCTTGTGGGTCAGCGCGGCCTGCTCGAACACCGCGAAGTGGCCGCCGACGAACGGCTGGAGCTCGTACTCCCCGGAGGTCTGCTCCCCCCACGGCGTCACGGTGTCGGCCTTGATCCGGGAGTCGTCGGTGCTGGGCATGGCCGTGATGGGCAGGTCCAGCGGCTTCTCGTCGCGGTACTCGTAGGTCTCCTTGATGGTGAAGTCGGCGACCACGGCCGGGAGGATCATGTCCAGCACGCCGGGGTCGGCCAGCAGCCACTCCGGCGTGCCGCCCAGCTGGCGCAGCATCGACACGACCTCGGTCCTGCTCATCTGCCCGACCGGCTTGCCGTCCTCGTAGGCGAGCTGCGGGGCGACCGAGCCGGACACGAACAGGTGCACCGGCGGGGGGCCGCCGCGGCGGCGGATCTCGCGGGCCAGCTCGAACACGACGAGCGCGCCGAGGCTGTGGCCGTACAGGGCGTATCTGCGGTTGACCGAGCCGAGCGAGACGTCGGCCAGGACGACCTCGGCGAGGTCGGCGACCAGCGGGCCCATCCGGTCGTAGGCGGGTTCCCTCAGCCTGCTGTCCCGGCCAGGGAGCTGGATCGGCTGGACGGCCACCCCGGGCAGGACGCGCTGCCAGCTCCGGAAGGTGGAGGCGGCACCGCCGGCGTGCGGCAGGCAGTAGAGCGCGAGCGCGCCGGGTCCGGCACCGGTCTGGCTCGCGAACGGCATCCACCGGCTGATCGGATCACTGTTCATCGATGATCTCCAGCTGGACGTACGGCGGGGGCGGCTGGACGGTGGACAGGTCGGCCTCGAGCACCACGTGCGCGCCGTTCCTCGCGACCTCGCGGAACCCGGCGAAGGCGTAGGTGACCTGCATCATCCGGTTCCGGCCCGTCTCCACGAAGTCGGCCTGCACGGACGCGCCGGCCGCCTGGGCCAGCCGCATGATGTGGTTGAGCAGCACCATGCCGACGCCGCGGGACATCACCCGGCAGGACATCAGCATCATGTTGAGCCGCCACACCCGCTCGCCCTTCTCCACCAGGGCGAGGCCGATCTTGCCGTAGCTGCCGAACCGGTCGGTCAGGGAGGCGACCAGCAGCAGGTGTCCTGCGGACTCGCGGAGCTCGTCCAGCTCCTCGTAGGAGTAGGTGCGGCCGGTCGAGTTGAGCTGGTTGGTGCGGACCGTCAGCTCCTCGGCCCGCTGCAGGTCGTCCCGTACGGCGGAGGCGATGGTGAACCGCATCTCCAGACCGGCCAGGAACTCCTCGTTGGTGCCGACGAAGTCGGCCTCCAGCTCGTCCCGGGCGGCCTGGCCCTGGTACATGATGCGGCGCTGGGCGGACTCGTCGGTGACGAACCGGGGGATGAACTCCGGCCGGGTCAGGGCCTCCTCCAGGTCCAGGATGTCGACCAGGGTGACGGCGGGCAGGCTGTGGCCGACCTCGCCGCGCTCGAACTCCTGGTCGTCGACGAACGCGAACGCGTCCAGGCCGAGGTTGAGCGCCTTCGCGATGTGCGCGATCGAGTCGGACTTGGGGTTCCAGCTGATCTGCGGGTGCAGGAACATGTCCTCGATGCCGAACTCGCGCAGTTTCTCCAGCACGGCGTCGCGGTCGTTCTTGCTGGCGATCGAGTGCAGCACGCCCATCTGGTCGAGCCGGTGGATGTGCGCCACCACCGCGGGCCGCAGGGTGACGTCGCCGTCCTCCAGCAGCACGCCGTCCCAGAGCGTGTTGTCCAGGTCCCAGACCACGCACTTGATCCGGCCCCGGATCGGCTTCGCCGGGACGACAAGGGGCGTTTCGTCGACCACGGTCATCAGATGATCTCCCGTTCTGCCTGGCCAGCGATGGTGATGCGCTGGATCTCGTTGCTGCCTTCGATGATCTCCATGACCTTGGCGTCCCGGTACAGCCGCGCCACCGGGTAGTCGGGGCTGCATCCGTTCGCGCCGTGGATCTGGACCGCCTCGGACGCGTGCCGGGCGGCGGCGGTGGAGGCGAAGTACTTCGCCACCCAGGTCGCCATGATCGTGGACGCCTCGCCGGCGTCCTTGAGCCGACCGGCTTCCGCGACGAGCAGGCGGGCCGCCCGCGCGTCGGTGACCATGTCGGAGAGCTTCGCCTGGATCAGCGGCAGGTCCTTGAGCAGCGACCCGCCGACGGTGCGGCGGGAGGCGTACGCGGCGCACGCCTCCAGGGCGGCCTGGATGATGCCGACAGACCCGGTCGCCACGCTGTAGCGGCCGAGGTCCAGGGTGCCGGTCAGCACCATGCCGGCGGTGAAGCCGCTCGGGCCGAGCAGCGCGTCCGGGCCGAGCGCGACCTCGCGGAAGGAGACCTCCGCGATCAGCGACGCCCGGGTGCCGAGCATGTCCTCGATCGGGGTGACCTCGACGCCGGGGGTGTTCCTGGGGACCAGGAACGCGCCGATGCTGGAGGCCGTGCGGGCGAACACCAGGAACAGGTCGGCCCGCTGGCCGTTGGTGATCCACTTCTTGACGCCGTTGAGCGTCCACCCGCCGTTCCGCGCCACGACGTTGGTGGCGATCCCGGACGCGTCGCTGCCGGCGCCGGGCTCGGACAGGCAGAACGCGGCGAGCACGTCCCCCCGGCTGAGCGCCGGCGCCCACCGCTCGCGCTGGGCCGGGCTGCCCCACCGCTGCACCGCCCACGACACCATCGTGTGCACGGTGAGCAGGCTGCGGACCGAGGAGCAGCCCCGGCCCACCTCCTCGTGGACCTCGCCGAGGGTGACCAGGTCCATCCCGGCGCCGCCGGCCTCCGGGGGGAGGAAGGGGGCCCAGAGCCCGGCGGCGGTCATCCGCTCCAGCAGCTCCTCGGGCACGCGGCCCTGCCGGTCGTACGCGTCGGCGTACGGGGCGATGTGGGTGTCGACGAACGCGCGGGCGGACGTCCGGTCGGTGACCTGGAGCGTGTCCGGCGCGATCTCAGCCAGGGTCGTCATGTCAGACCCGCGCGGGGGTGAGCCGGCCCACCAACTCCGCCATGGTGTTGGCGGTCCTGAAGTTGTCGATCTTCAGCTCGTCGTTGGGGATGGTGATGCCGAACGTCTTCTCGATGAACATCACCAGCTCCATCGCGAACAGCGAGTTCACGAAGCCCAGGGCGAAGATGTCCTGGGACTCGTCGATGTCCGCCTGCGGGTAGCGGGCGCGGACGAAGTCGAGGATCTGGTCCTTGGTGTTGTCAGACATGGCTGGCTCCTTAGTTGTAGGTGTAGAAACCCCGGCCCGACTTGCGGCCGTGCAGGCCCGCGTCGGTCATCTGCTTGAGCAGCGGGCAGGGACGGTACTTGCTGTCGGCGTAGTGCTCGTAGAGCACCTCGACGCTGTAGAGGATGGTGTCGACGCCGATCAGGTCGGCCGTCTCCAGCGGGCCCATCGGGTGGCCGAAGCAGCTCCGGAACACCTCGTCGACCGACTCGGCGGTGGCAACGCCCTCGTGCACGAGGAACGCGGCCTCGTTCACGGTGAGCATCAGGACCCGGTTGGACACGAAACCGCAGGCGTCCTTGACGTCGATCGCCTTCTTGCCCATGGCGGCCAGCAGGTCGCGGGTGCGCTCGACGGTCTCGGCGGTGGTGTGGACGCCGGGGATCAGCTCGCACGCCGGCTTGGCCGGGACCGGGTTCATGAAGTGCACCCCGACCACCTTGTCCGGGCGGCCGGTGACGGCGGCGACCTTGGTGATCGGGATCGCGGAGGTGTTGACGATGAAGATGGCGTCGGGCCCGCAGACCGCGTCCATCGTCTCGTACACCGACCGCTTGACGTCCCAGTTCTCCGTCACGTTCTCGATGACGACGTCGGCCTTGGCGACCGCCTCGGCGCCCACCGCGGTGGTGATCCGGGACAGCACGTCGTCGGGGTCCAGGACCGGGCCGCCCATCAGGCCGCTCATCCTGGCGTTGCGCCAGATGGTGCCGCGGGCCGCCGCGAGGATCTCCTCGCTCGTGTCCACCAGCACCACGTCGTGGCCGGTCTGCGCCAGGTTCTGGGCGACGCCGACGCCCATCACGCCGGCGCCCACTACACCGATAACTGTCATGGCTTCTCCGTTTCTCTGGTTGTTCTCCGGTCGTAATGCTCCGGTCGTAATGCTCACCGGCGCCGACGGGCGGCCGACAATTCGAGGCCCGACCGGCGGAGCTGGGCGCGGACGTGGCTGCCCCCGTCCCCGTCGGGCGTCCCGGACGCCGGTGCGGCGCCCGAGGTGAGGGCCTCGATGGTCGCGCCGAGCGCGGCCACGGTCGGCGCCTCGTACAAGATGTGCGGGGGGAGCTCGGCGAGTTCGAACTCGCGGCGCAGCGCGGCCACGATGCTGACGCCGAGCAGCGAGTTCCCGCCGAGCTCGAAGAAGTTGTCTCCCGCGCCGACCCGGTCGAGCCGGAGCGCGTCGCACCAGATGGCCGCGATGGCCTCCTCCCTGGGCCCGGACGGCTCCTGGTACGGCGTGACCAGCTCCGGCCTGGGGTGCCGGTCACCGCTGCCGCCGGTCACGGCGGGCGAGGTCACCGCTTCCAGATTGAAGCGCGCGCTGCCGGTGACGACGGTCTCGAACTCCTGGGTGGAGACGACGACCCGGGGTTCGCCGCTGGCCAGGGCGCGCAGCAGCGAGCGGTAGCCCGCCTCGAAGTCGATGCCGACCCTGACCCGGTTCTCCTTGAAGAAGGTCTGCAGGCCCTCGTCGTAGCCGGCCAGGCCGGCCTCCCAGGCGTTCCAGGTCCACTCGCCCCAGTCGATCGAGACGACGTTGCGGCCGGTGGCGGCCAGCCGCTGGGCGTAGCCGTCCAGGTAGGCGTTGGCGGCGCAGTAGTCGACCTGGCCGGGGCCGCCGCCGGTGGCGGAGGTGATCGAGGAGAACAGCGCGAGGAAGTCAAGCCCGATCTCGTCGGGCTCGCCGATCCGGAGCGCTTCGGCGAGCGCCAGCGTTCCCGCGATCTTGGGGGCGAGTACGGCGTCGAGCTCCTGCGGCCGCTTGAACTGCATCAGGCCCATGGCCGGGAGGCCGGCCGCGTGCAGGACGCCGTGCAGCGCGCCGAACCGCTCGATCGCCGTGGCCACGGCCCGCTTCACCGCGGCAGGGTCGGCCACGTCGCCGACCACGATCTCGACCTCGCCGCCGAGGTCGCGGATGGCCTGGACCTGGGCGCTCCGGCGGCGGGCGTCCTCGCCCTCGCCCGCCAGGCCGGTACGGCCCAGCAGGACGAGCCTGGCCTTGGCGTCGCGGGCGAGACGTTCGGCCAGGCCGAGCGCGATGCCGCCGAGGCCGCCGGTGATCAAGTAGACGCCGCCCTCGCGCAGCGGGGTGGTCTCGGGGGTGGCCATGGTCTCGTAGCCGGGCAGGTAGCGGCGGCCCCGGCGGAGCGCGACGATGCGGTCGGTCTGCGGGCGGCCCAGTTCGGCGACCAGGCCGGCGGGGGTGTCGAGGTCGATGAAGCGGGTGGTGACCCTCGGGTACTCCAGCGGGATCACCAGCGACGGGCCGATCAGCGTGGAGCCGTCGGGGTTGGCGACCTCGCCGGGGAAGACCTCCTGGGTGCCGGAGACCGCGACGTCCAGCGACCAGCCGTCGATGCCGGACTCGCCCGCCGCTCTGGCGAGTGCGACCAGGGTGTGCAGGCCGTACTCGACGGTGCGCTCGCCGGGCTCCAGGGTCCACAGGTGCAGGACCCGGTCGAGCGGGCGGCCGGCGGCGCGCAGGTCGCGCAGGAGGGCGAGGGTGTCGGCCACACTGCCGGGGCGGATCGTGTGGCCGTCCGCGGTGCCGGCGTAGCCCTCGCCGGGGCGGACCAGGGTGACGGTCGCGCCGGTCGCGGCGAGCTCGGCGGCCACGTCGTCGGCCGCGCCCGCGCGGGTGTAGACGAGCCACGAGCCTGGCTGGTCGGCGCTGGGCGCGGGGGCGGCGGTCTGCCGCCAGACCGGCAGGTAGAGCCACCGCTCCTCGGGCAGCTTGGGCAGGCTGGTGATCGCGTCGAACAGGTTGGCGGTGTCCTTCAGTTTCGGTACGGACACAGTCGGCGACGCGTCGATCCAGTAGCGGTGCCGCTGGAACGGGTAGGTCGGCAGCGGGATCCGGCCCGGCAGGTTCGCGGTCTCGGCCTCCGGCAGCCGCCCGTGGTAGGCGTTCCAGTCCAGCTCCGCGCCGACCAGCCAGAGCCGGGCCAGGCACCCGGCCAGCACCTCGTCGTCCGGACGCCGGTCGCTCCCGCCGGGCAGCACGTTCAGGATCAGCGGCCACCGCTGCGGCGGGCAGCCGGCCCCGCGCACCAGCGCGCCGAGCGACTGGCCGGGTCCGATCTCCACGACGGCCAGCTCGGGGTCGGCCAGCAGCGTCTCGACGCCGGCCCCGAACCGCACCGTCCGGCACATGTGCTCGGCCCAGTAACCCGGGTCGCAGACCAGGTCGGCGTCGGCGATTTCGCCGGTCAGGTTGGAGATGTACGGCAGCTCCGGCGGGTTCAGCCGGATGTTGGCCTTCACCCAGTCGGTCAGCTCGCCGCTGATCGGCTGGAGCATCCGGGAGTGGAACGCGTGCGTGGTCTCCAGCGCCCGGCACGGGATCTCGGCCCGGCGCAGCTCGGCGACGAGCCGCTCCATCTCGTCCTGCGGCCCGGCGACGACCGCGACCTGCGGGCCGTTGACGGCGGCGAGGTCGAGACCGCGCCGCTCCAGCCGGAACTTGCGGCGCACGTCCTCGGCGGGCATCGAGACGGCGACCATGGACCCGGCCGGCATCGCGGAGATCAGCTTGGCCCGGTGGGCGACCAGGGCGATCGCGTCCGGGAGCGAGAGGACACCGGCCAGGCAGGCCGCGACGTACTCGCCGAGGCTGTAGCCGAGCATCAGCCGGGGTTGGACTCCCCAGGCCATCAGGGTGCGGGCCAGGGCGTACTCGATGGCGAACAGGGCGGGCTGGGCGACTTCGGTGCGCTTCAGTGCGTCCGCCCGATCGTCTTTGGCGGTGGCCCGGCCGAGCAGGGCGGCCAGGTCGGCGCCCCCGCCGCGCGCACCGGCCACCAGGTCGAGCAGGTCGACGTCGCCGAGCGGCTCGCGGAGCAGGTCCAGGCATTCGTCCAGGGCCGCGCGGAACGCGGGTTCGCGCTGGTAGATCTCGGTGACCAGGCCCGGGTACTGCTCGCCGACGCCCGCGAAAAGGAACGCCGCCTGGCGGCCCTGCACGGTGTCCACCCGGGACAGCACGCCCTCCTGGCCCGCTTCGCCGGTGAAGATCCGCGCGGCGTCGGCGGTGGCGGTGGTGACGACGACCTTGCGGTGCTCGAACGTCTTGCGGCCCACCTGGAGGGTGTACGCGGCGTCCGCCAGCCGGGTGCCGGGGGCGTTCCTGAGGTGCTCGCCGAGCCGCTGGGCGGCCTGGTCGGCGGCGGTGGCGTTGCGGGCCGAGACCGGCAGGATCTGGTAGCGGCGGCCCTGCTCGTCCTCGACGGCGGCGGGCCGCGCCGGAGCCTCCTCGATGACCATGTGCACGTTGGTGCCGCCCATCCCGAGCGAGTTGAGCCCGGCGATCCTCGGGCGGCCGTCGCGGGTCCGCCAGGGGGAAAGTTCGGTGTTCACGTAGAAGGGGCTGTTGTCGAAGTCGATTTCGGGGTTGGGGGCCGTGTAGTGCAGGCTCGCCGGGATCACCTGGTTCGTCAGCGCGTACGAGGTTTTGATCAGGCCGCTCGCGCCGGCCGCGCGGTCCAGGTGGCCGACGTTGGTCTTGACCGAGCCGATCGGGCAGTACCGGGTGTCGCTGGTCGGGCCGAACGCGCGGGTCAGCGCGGCCACCTCGATGGGGTCGCCGAGTTCGGTGGCGGTGCCGTGCGCCTCGATGTAGCTGATGTCCTCGCCGGTGACCCTGGCGTCGGCCATCGCGTCGGCGATCACCCGGGCCTGGCCGACCACGCTGGGGGCGGTGTAGCCGACCTTGAGCGCGCCGTCGTTGTTCATCGCGGAGCCGCGGATCACGGCCCAGATGTGGTCGCCGTCCCTGATCGCGTCGGAGAGGCGCTTGAGCAGGACCACCGCGGCGCCGTCGCCGAACATGCTGCCCTTGGCCTGGGCGTCGAAGGTGCGGACGTGGCCGTCCGGTGACTCCATGCCGCCAGGGCCGAAGATGTGGCCGACCTTGTCGGGGACCCGGATCGAGACTCCTCCGGCCAGGGCCATCTCGCATTCGCCGGCGCGCAGGCTCTGCACGGCGAGGTGGGCGGCGACCAGGGAGGTGGAGCAGAACGTCTGGACGGCGACGCTCGGGCCGTACAGGTCGAAGAGGTAGGAGACGGTGGTGGTGAGGGCGTCCTTGTCGTTGCCCATGATGATCTCGTAGTGGCTGACGTCCTCGTCCTCGCTGAGCAGGCGCTCGCCCATCTGGAGGAGGTAGGTGCTGATGTTGGTGCCGCCGTACACGCCGACCCGGCCGCGGTGCTCGGGGGCGGCGTAGCCGGCCTGCTCCAGGGCCTCCCAGCAGACTTCGAGGAAGGCGCGCTGCTGCGGGTCGGTGAGGGCGGCCATCCGAGGGCTGATGCCGAAGAACTGGGCGTCGAAGCCGGCGATGTCGTCCAGGATGGGGCGGGCGGGGACGTACGCGGGGTCGTGGATGAGGGCCTCGTCGACGCCGGCGGCCTTGAGCTCCTCCGGGGTGAAGAAGCTGATCGACTCGACGCCGTCGCGGAGGTTGCGCCAGAAGGCGTCCACGTCGGCCGCGCCGGGGAACCGGCCGGCCATGCCGACGATCGCGATCCGCCGGTCGTCGTCGAGCTGGGTCGCGGTGGCCTGGGGAGCGGCGGGGGTTCTGGGAGCGATGGCCTTGGCTTGGGGGGCCTTGGTGTGGGAGGTGTTGGTTTGGGGGGCCGCGCCGCGTTCGTCCAGGATCGCGGCCAGCCGGTGCACGGTCGGGGCCTCGAAGAGCAGCACCGTCGGCACGGCGACCCCGAACCGCTTCTTGATCAGCGCCAGCATCTGGAGCGCGACCAGCGAGTTCCCGCCGAGGTCGAAGAAGTTGTCGCGGGTGCCGACGGGCTCGACGCCCAGCACCTCCGACCAGAGTTCGGCCAGCGAGCGCTCGGTGCCGGTCAGCGGCGGGCTGTAGGGCTGCGGCAGCTCGGGCCGGGGGAAGCGCTCACCGCCGCGCACCGGCTCGGCCGCGGCGGAGATCTTCGGCAGCCGGTCCGCCAGGCCGCCTGCAGCTACCACGACGGCGGGCCGCCCGAGCGCGATCAGGTCGTCGAGCGCGGCCAGGGACTCGGCGGCGGTCATCGAGTGGGCGACCATCGCGGCGCCAAGCCCGCCTTCGAGGCGCTCCAGCGTGACCGACCAGGTGTCCCAGCTCGCGGCCACCCACCCGCTCCGCCGGGCGAGGGCGGTGAGCGCGGCGTTGGCGGCCGCGTAACTGCCGAACGCGATGCCGCCGAGAATCGACGAGGTGGACGAGAACAGCACGCCGAAGTCGAGCTCGTGCCCGGCCAGCACCTCCGCCAGGACGCGGGCACCGGTGACCTTGGCACCGAAGTGCCGGGCCACGGCCGCGTCGGTGACATCGCGGAGCGGAAGGAACGTGTCGGGCCCGGTCTCGGCGGCGGCGTGCACCACCCCGTCGATCCGGCCCACTTCGGCGAGCAGCGCACGCATCGCGCCGACGTCAGTAACGTCCACGCGCGGGGTGAGCACCTCCGCGCCGAGCGCGCGCAACCGCTCGACGTGCTCGACGCCGCCACCGCGCGGGCCGCTCCGGCTGGTCAGGATCAGTCGGCCCGCGCCAGCCCGGATCAAGTGCTCGCCGACGAGCAGACCGACATCGCCGAGCCCGCCGGTGATCAGATAGGTGCCACCGGAGCGCATCCGGATCTTTCCCAAGGCGATCTTTCCTGCGGCCGGCTTGTCCCCAGCGGTCTTGTCCGCAGCTGCCTCGACCGGGACAAACTCCCGCACGTGGCGACGGCCGTTCCGGTACGCGACAAGGATGTCAGCCGACGTCCGCCGCAACTCGGCGGCGAGGACGCCCGCGTGACCGGCGGCGCTCGCCCGCGGATCGAGGTCCACGCCGCGACAGTCGAGGGTCAGATACTCCTGGTTGCCGACGATCGGCAGCGTCGCCGCCGCCGCCTGGGCCGGGTCGGCGTGCTCCCCCGGTGCCACGGCCTGGCCGCCCAGAGTGGCGACGACGACACGGGTGCTGTCGCCACCTTCGTCACCAAAGGCGTCCAGCAGCCGGGCCAGCGGAACAACGGCCCGCCCGTCCGCGTCGCCGTTCAGGCTGCCGTCCCGGCCGCCGTTGAGACTGCCGTCCGCGCTGCCGTTCAAGCCGCCGTTGAGACTGCCGTTCAGGCCGCCGTCCGCGCTGCCGTTCAAGCCGCCGTTGAGACTGCCGTTCAGGCCGCCGTCCGCGCTGCCGTTCAAGCCGCCGTTGAGACTGCCGTCCGCGCTGCCATTCAGGCTGTCGTTCGGGTCGAGGGGGCGGTCGAGGAGGCGGAGGTCGGCGACGACGGAAGGTCCGTCGGCAGCCAGCCGCTGGGCGAGCGCGATGTGGTCGGCGGGCGAGGCGGGATCGATGGTGAAGCCGCCGGGGATCTCGGCGAACGACGTTCCCGCTTGTACGGTGACCACCTCACCGCCGTCGGCGCGGAGCGACTGGGCCAGCGCCTCGGCGACCCCGGTGTTGTCGGCGAATAGGACGTACCGGCCGATGGCGTCGACCTCGGCGGGCAGCGCTTCGGCGGTCCAGCGGGACTCCAGCAGCTGGACGTGGTCATGGTCGGGGTCGGGATCGGCCGCCAGGCGCGGAGCCTCGGCGGGTCGCCCGGCCGGGGGGTCGATCCAGTAGCGCTCGCGCTGGAACGGGTAGGTGGGCAGCCCGATCTTGGTGACCGGCCGGTCCTGCTGGTAGCCGGGCCAGTCGATCGCGGCGCCAGCCAGCCAGAGCCGTCCGACGGCCTCGGCGAGCACGGTCGCGGCAGGGCGCGGGTCGGCGGCGGCAGGGCGCGTGGGGATGATCAGCGGCCAGCGCTCGCGCGGGCAGTCGCGGTGCGCCCGGGCCATCGCGCCGAGCGACTGGCCGGGGCCGAGCTCCAGCAGAGCCAGGTCGCCCTGCGCTAGCAGCGTGCCGAGGACGGCGTCGAACCTGACCGGCGAGCACATGTGGTCGGCCCAGTAGCCAGGGTCGGTGGCCTGCTCGGCGGTGATCAGGTCGCCGGTGACGTTCGACACGTACGGAATGCGCGGCGCGGACAGCCCGATGTGAGCGCGAATCCAGGCCGTCAGCTCGGCGCGGACCGGCTCCATCATCCGGGAGTGGAACGCGTGCCCGGTGGCCAGTGGACGGCATGGCACCCCGTCGGCCGCCAGCAGTTCCCGGACCGCGTCCATGGCGGCGGGCTCGCCCGCGAGCACGGTCAGGTCGGGACCGTTCTCGGCGGCCACGTCGATTCCGGTGATGCCGCCGCGCGCCAGCCGGTCGACCAAGTCGGCCGAGCCGAGCGGGACTGCGCTCATCGCGCCTGCGGGCAGCGTGTCGATCAGCGTGGCCCGGTGCGCGACCAGCGCGAGCGCGTCCGGCAGCGAGAGTACGCCCGCTAGGCAGGCGGCGACGTATTCGCCGAGACTGTATCCGGCCAACACGGACGGTTCGACGCCCCAGCCGATGAGGGTCTTGGCCAGCGCGTACTCGACGGAGAAGAGCGCGGGGTGCAGCAGCGCGGTCGGTATCGCGTCGGGGCTGGCGGCGGCACGGCCGAGCAGGGCGCTGAGGCCGCCGCCGCTGGCGGTGTCGCGGGTGCGGAGCATCTCCTCCAGCGGGTCGATCCCGTCCATCCGGGTGCGCAGAATCGCGCGGCACTCGTCCAGAACGGCCCTGAACGCGGGTTCGGTGGTGTAGAGGTCGTCGGCCAGGCCCGGGTACTGCTCGCCAGTGCCCGCGATCAGGAACCCGACCGGTCGGTCGCCACGACTCTCCGCCCGCCCCAGCACGCCAGCGTCCCGCATTCCGGCGACCGCCTCGGCCGCCGAGGAGGCGACCAGGAACCGGCGGTGCTCGAAGACGCGGCGGCCGGCCTGCAAGGTGTGGGCAACGTCGCCAAGCCGGAGTTCGGAGGTGTCCGCGAGTTGGTCCGCGAGGTCGTCGGCAGTGTCCGTGACGTGGTCCGTGACGTGACCCGTGACGTGACCCGAGACATGGTCCGCGAGATGGTCGGCAGTGTCCGTGACGTCGTTCGCGAGGTGGTCGGCGAGGTGGTCGGCGAGGGCGGCCGTCAGTTCGTCGGCGGCCTTTGCGGAGCGGGCCGACCAGATGAGCAGCTGCGGCCGGGGGGCGGCCTCCGGGCGGGAGACTGGCGGGGCCTCCTCCAGTACGACGTGCGCGTTGGTGCCGCCGATGCCGAACGCGCTGACCCCGGCCCGACGGGTTCGCCCGGCCTCGCGTGGCCAGTCGCGCAGGCCTGTGACCACTTCGAGCCGGGCGCCGCCTGCGCTGAGCTGGGCGTTCGGCGTGGACAGGTTGCGGGTCGGCGGGATCTGGTCGTGCCGGAGCGCGAGCGCGGCCTTGATCAGGTTGGTCACGCCGGCGGCCCGGTCGAGGTGGCCGACGTTGGGCTTGACCGAGCCGATCAGCAGGTCCTCGTCCCGGAACACCTGTTGTAGCGCGGCCAGTTCGGCGGCGTCGCCGAGCGCGGTGCCGGTGCCGTGCGCCTCCACGTAGTCGATGTCGGCCGGCACCAGACCGGCGGCGGCGAGCGCCTCGGCCATCACGGCCGCCTGGCCCTGTACGCCGGGCGCGGTGAAGCCGACCTTGCGGCCGGCGTCGTTGTTGACCGCCCAGCCCCGGATGACCGCGTAGATCTGGTCGCCGTCGGCGAGCGCGTCCTCCAGGCGGCGCAGCGCGACCACGCCGACGCCGCTGCCGAGCGGAGCGCCGAGGCCGCCCGCGTCGAAGGCGCGGCATTCGCCGTCCGGCGGGGCGATGCCGCCCTGCTGGTAGAGGTAGCCGACCCGGTGCGGCACGCCGATCGCGACGCCGCCGGCCAGCGCGAGATCGCTCTCGAAACCGGCCAGGCTGCTGGCGGCGGCGCAGATCGCGACCAGCGAGGTGGAGCAGTAGCTCTGCACGGAGTAGCTGGGACCGGACAGGCCGAGGGTGTGCGAGACCCGGGTGGTGAGTGAGTCCTTGTCATTGGCCAGGCCGACGGCGAGCTCGCCCATGACGGCGCTGATCTCGCTGGGCACCAGGTTGTTGCGCAGGTAGGAGCTCCACGCCGAGCCGCCGAAGACGCCGATCGCGCCGTCGAATCGGGTGGGGTCGCAGCCCGCGTCCTCCAGCGCCTCCCAGCTGTGCTCGAGGAACAGCCGGTGCTGCGGGTCCAGGATCTGCGCCTCCTTCGGGCTGAACCCGAAGAATCCCGCGTCGAACAGCTCCACGCCGTCGATCACGGCGCCGGCCTTCACGTACCCGGGGTCGGCGAGCAGGTCCTCGGTCACCCCGGCGGCGCGGAGCTCGTCGTCGGTGAAACGGGTCAGCCCGGAGCGGCCGGCCCGGATGTTGGCCCACAGTTCGGCCACGCCGGACGCGCCGGGAAACCGTCCGGACATCCCGACGATCGCGATGTCGGTGCCGGAACCCTCGTCATCGACCACGTCGTCACTCCTCATGTCGGGCGCCCCCACGGCGGGCGTCCTCTCTTCAGGCGCCCTCACGGCGGGCGTCCTCTCTTCAGGCGCCCTCACGGCGGGCGTCCTCTCTTCGGGCGTCCTCATCTCGGGCGTCCTCACTTCCGCGTCCCCGAGCGGGCGCGGCGGCGCCGCGACCCCCGTGCCGAGCTGGTGTCCAGGGCCTGGCGGGCGCCTTCTGCGGCGTCACCGGCCACCGCCGCGGCGAACTCCGCCACGGTCGGGTGTTCGAACAGCACGGCGGGCGCGATTGGCACGCCGAGCTCCTTCTCGATGGCGAGCACCATGGCCATCCCGACCAGGGAGTTGCCGCCGAGGTCGAAGAACGGGTCGTGGATGCCGACCCGGTCGATGCCGAGGTAGGCGCCCCACACGTCGGCGATGGCGAGCTCCGACTCGGTCCTGGGGGCTGCGTAGTCGGTACGAAGTTCGGGGCGCGGGAAGCGCTCGCCAAGCGAGACGACCGTGGTCGCGCCAACCAGCGCGTCAATGTCGATCATCGCGGACCAGTCGCGGAGCACGTCGCTGAGCGGCTGCCGGACCGCGAGGACGCTGCCGTGCCCGCCAGCCACGATCCGGTCCAAGAGGGCGCAACCGGCGTCGTCGGCGAAGCCGTACCTCTCGCGGTAGGCGCGCACGCGTGCGGCCAGGCCGGTGGCGGACTTGAGGCTTTCGCTCTGCCAATCGTCGTGCTGCCAGGGCCCCCAGGCGATCGACACGACCCGGGTAGTGGGGGCGGAGGCGGCGAGGGCCTCGCCATACGCGTCCAGGACGGTGTTGGCGGCGCAGTAATCTCCTTCGCCGATGCCGCCAAACGCGGTGACGGCGGAGGAGTACAGGACGAGAACTTCGGGCCGCCGATCGGCGGGGGTGCCCGGGCCGACCAGCTCGGCCAGCGGCCCCATCGCGAGGATCTTCGGTGCCAGCACGGCTCCCGCGTCCGCGAGCGACCTGCGCTGCGCCATCCCGCCGGCGGGGAGACCGGCGGCGTGGATGACGCCGGTGAGCGTGCCGAAGTGCTCGCGGCAGCCGTCCAGCGCAGCCCGCAGTTCGGCGGGCACGCCCGCATCGGCGGTGAGCAGCAGCACCTCGGCCCCGGCGGCCTCCAGCTCGGCGACGTCCCGCAGGCTGCGCCCAGCCTTGCTGTCCGGATCGACCTCGGCGTCGCGGGACAGCGCGGTCCTGCCGACCAGCGCGAGCTTCCGCACCCCGGCGCGGACCAGGTGCTTGGCCAGCGCCATGCCAAGCCCGCGGGCGCCCCCGGTAATCAGGTACGCGCCGTCCGCCCGCCACGGCACCGGCGGCACCGCCGAGTCGGGGACCGCGGGCACCTCGCCCCAGCCACGCAGCCAGCGCCGACCGCGCCGCCAGCCGGACACCCGGTCGTAGGGGGAGGCGGCGTCGTCGCGGTCGGCGTCCAGCAGCAGTTCGTAACCGATCTGACCCGCCGCGTCGCCGGGTGTCCCCGGTCGAGGGCGAACCACCCCTGGCGGAACCGGCGTGCTCGACGGGCGGTCGGCCTCCGAATCGGGATCGAGGTCGACGCCGGTCCAATCCAGGCCCGGATACTCGTGCCGGACCGCACGCCCCAGACCGTGCGTCACGGCCCGGTACGGAGCCGTCGCGTCGCCACCAAGGATCTCGGTGGCCCCCCGGGTGACGGTCAGCAGCCGCACCCCCCGCTGGGCGGGCAGGTCGCCGAGCGCCTGGACCGCGAGCAGCAGGCTGTCGAATCCGTGCCCGATGGCGGCGCGAAGCTCGACGTCGGAGGCGTGGCCGGGGTCGTGAGAGGGGACGTGGCCATGGACGTGGGCGGGAACGTGAACGGGAACCTGGGCATGGACGTGGCCGTTGCCGTTGCCGTGGCTTTGGACATGGCCGTTGTCGTGGTCTTGGACGTGGCCGTTGCCGTGGCCTTGGACGTGGCCGTTGCCGTGGCCTTGGACGTGGCCGTTGCCGTGGCCTTGGACGTGGCCGTTGCCGTCGCCGTCGCCTTGGACGTGGCCGTTGCCGTGGCTTTGGACATGACCGTTGCCGTGGCCTTGGACATGGCCGTTGCCGTTGCCGTTGCCGTTGCCGTTGCCGGGGACGATGCCGTGGCCGTTGCCGTTGCCGTTGCCGTTGCCGTTGCCGGGGACGATGCCGTGGCCGGGGCCGGGGACGATGCCGTGGCCGGAAACGTGGCCGTGGGCGTCGCCGGGGCCGGGGACGCCAGCGGTGGTGAGCAGGCTCCAGAGGTGGGCCACCCGCACCGGCCCATCCCCGTCGGCGGCGGCGAACACCTCGGTGTAGTGCTCGGGGTTGCGGGGGTCGATGATCAGGCGGCGGCCGGCGCGGCGCAGCGCGGTCCCGGCGACCACTTCCAGCACCCGCGTGCCTGCGGCGGCGGCGCGGTCGGCGAGCGCCGTGCCGATGCCGTCCGCGTCGGTGAACACGATCAGCGTTCCGTCCAGCCGCAGGTCGGCGGGCGCGGTGCCGCGTGCCGGGTCCCGCTGCCAGGCGGGCGCGAAGCAGAGGTCCGCCGGTTCGGCCAGCCGAGACGGCACCGGCTGGCTGCCAGTACCGATCTCGGGCCAGTAGCGGGTCCGCTGGAACGGGTACGCCGGCAGGCTGAGGATGCGGCCGGGGCCCGGCTGGACGCGCTCCCAGGTCACGCTCGCGCCGAGCTCCCACAGCCGGGAGCACGTGTCCAGCAGGTCGGCCTGGGCGTCGCGCGGCGCCCCGCCCGCCCAGGAGGGCGACAGGGTGCCGAGGACCGCGGCGCCGGACCCGCCGGCGAGGTTCTGCCGGACCAGGCCGCCGAGCGTCTGCCCCGCGCCGAGCTCGACGAACACGTCGATGTCCTGCTCGACGCAGTGCCGCACCGCGTCCGCGAACCTGACCGTGCTGACAAGCTGCTCTGCCCAGTACGCGCTGCTGGTGGCCTGGGCCGCGGTCATCGGCAGCCCGGTGAGGTTGCACACGATCGTGGTGGCCGGAGCCTGCCGGGGCACCGAGTCGATCAGCGCGGCCAGCTTCTCCCGCGCGGGTTCGAGCAGCGCGGAGTGGAAGGCGTGCGCGGAGCGCAGCGGGCGGCAGGCGATGCCCGCGGCGACCAGCTTGGCGGTGACGGCGTCGATCTCTTCGGGGCGGCCGCTGAGGACGGTCATGGTCGGGCCGTTGAGCGCGGCGACTTCGACCTCGGCGCCGACGGCCCGGATCTGGTCCTCACCGGCCGCGACCGCGACCATCTTGCCGGCCGGGATGGCGCTGATCAGGCGGGCGCGTTCGGTGACGATGCGCAGCGCGTCCTCAAGGGTGAAGACGCCCGCGAGAGTGGCGGCGACGTACTCGCCGAGGCTGTAGCCGAGCAGCGCGTCGGGCCGGACGCCGCGGTGCGCGAGCAGCTGGGCCAGGGCGTACTCAACGGTGAACAGGAAAGGGTGGGCGACCTCGGCGTGCGCCAGCGGGTCGATCTCGGCCGGGGCCTCGGTACGGCCGAGCAGCGCGGCCAGGTCCCCTGAAGGGGCGGCCCGCTCCGCGGGGAAGAACAGCGAGCGCAGGTCGACGCCCTTGACGATCTCGACGCAGCGGTCGACCGCTTCGGCGTAGACGGGTTCGGCCTGGTAGAGCTCCCGACCCAGCCCCGCGTACTGGTCGCCCACGCCGGGCAGCAGGAACGCGACGCGCGGCCGCCCCTTGACCCGGTTGGCGGCCCCGGACGAGGCGGCCCCCCGGAGCCTGCGGACGGCCTCGGCCACGTCGGCGCAGACCAGGACGCGGCGGTGGTCGTGCTCGGCGCGGCCGATCCGCAGCGTATGCGCGACATCGGCCAGGTCGGCGTCCGGACGGTCCTCGAGCCAGGACGCGAGACGGGCCGCGTGCTCGCGGAACGCCGCGTCGGTGGCGGCCGAGATCGGCAGCGCCTGCGGCCCTTCGGCGGCCGCCGTCTCCTCGGGCGGCGGCGCGGATTCGAGCACCAGGTGGGCGTTGCTGCCGGACAGACCGAACGAGCTGACCCCAACCAGGCCCGGGGTGCTCCCCAGCGGCACCGCGCTGACGGCCGGCCGGATCGAGCCGTCCGCTGGCACGGCCGCGGACGGCTGGGTCAGGTTGAGGGTCTTCGGGATGAGCCGGTTCTCCAGGATCAGCACCGACTTGATCAGCCCGGCCACTCCGGCGGCGGCCTGGGTGTGGCCGATGTTGGTCTTGACCGCCCCGACCCGCAGCGGGCGCTCGGCGGACCGGCCGCCGAACACGTCGTGCAGCGCGGCGAGCTCGATCGCGTCGCCGAGGTGGGTGCCGGAGCCGTGCGCCTCGACGTGGTCGATGTCGTCGGGCGACACCCCGGCGGCGGCCAGCGCGCTGGTGATCACGGCGACCTGGGCGCTCCGGCTTGGGGCGGTGAGCCCGTTGCTGCGGCCGTCCTGGTTGACGGCGGAGCCGCGCAGCACGGCCCGGATGCGGCGGCCGTTCGCGATCGCCTTGGACAGCGGTTCGAGCACGACCAGGCCGCCGCCCTCGCCCATCACGTAGCCGTCGGCGGCGGCGTCGAACGTCTTGCACTTGCCGTCCGCGCAGAGCATCGAACCGGCGCAGGCCTGGATGAAGTTGCTGGGGTGGATGGTCAGCGACGCTCCCGCCGCGATGGCCAGGTCGCACTCGCCGCGCCGCAGGCTCTCGGCGGCCAGGTGGACCGCGATCAGCGACGAGGAGCAGGCGGTGTCGACCGTGAGCGTCGGGCCCGACAGGTTGAAGTGGTAGGCGATCCGCCCGGCGGCGACGCTGGCGGACGCCCCCTGGCCCAGGTACGGGTCCGCGAGCGCGTCCTGGCCCTGGCGTTCGAGCTGGAGCCGGCCGTACTGGAGGGTGTCCATGAACCCGACGATCACGGCGGTGCGGCTGCCCGCCATCCGGGTCGGGGACGCGCCGGCGTCCTCCAGGCCCTCCCAGGCCAGTTCGAGCAGGAGCCGCTGGTGCGGGTCCATGCGGAGCGCCTCGCGCGGGGACAGGCCGAAGAACTCGGCGTCCCAGCCGGTGATCTCCGGCAGGAACGAGCCGTGCCTGGTGTACATGCCGCCCGGGGTGCGCGGGTCGGGGTCGTAGTAGTCGTCGATGTTCCACCGCGAGGCCGGCACCTCGGAGACCGCGCTGCGGCCCTCCGCCAGCAGGTCCCAGTACCCTTCGACCGTCTCGCCGCCGCCGGGGTAGCGGCAGGCCATGCCGATGATCGCGATCGGCTCGCGGGTCCGTTCTTCGGCCTCGGCGAGACGTCGGCGCGTCTGGGTCAGTTCGACGGTCACCCGCTTGAGGTAGGCGCGGAGCTTGTCCTCGGTCCCCATCTGTCGAGCCTTTCCAGTAGCGAGGGTGGTGGGTCTTGCGGTCAGAGTTTCCGATCAGAGTTCCGATCAGAGTTCGTTGTCGATGAGCGCGAAGATCTCCTCGTCGGACGCGGCGCCGATCTTCTCCACGACCCCGCCTCCGCCGCTCGGCCCGGGCGCGAGCCTGGTCAGGCCGGCCTGGAGGATGGCGACGAGCTTGCTCCTGACCGCGTCCGCCTCGCCGTTGAGGGCGCCGAGCTCGGCCTCGACCCGTTCCAGCGCGCCGCGCAGCGTCTCCTCAGGCGAGGGCGCGGCGGGGGCGAGGTTCTTGAACAGGTAGTCGCTCAGCGCGGTGACGGTCGGGTGGTCGAAGACGAGCGTCGCCGGGAGCCGCAGGCCGGTCTCGGCGTTGAGCCGGTTGCGGAGTTCGACGGCGGTCAGGGAGTCGAAGCCGAGTTCGTTGAAGGCCCGGTCCACGTCGACCCCGGTGGCGCTGCCGTGCGCGAGGACGGCGGCGACGTGGGCGCGGACGCCGTCGGTGAGCAGCCGCCTGGCCTCGGCCTCGGTCGTCCCGGCCAGCCGTCCCCGCAGGTCGCGGCCGGAGGGCGTGAGCGCGGGCCCGCCGGATGCGGCCTGCCGGCGCGGGGGCCGGACCAGGCCGCGCAGCATCGGCGGCAGGTCGCCCAGTTCGGCGCGGGCGCGGAGCCCGCCGGTGTCCCAGCTGGTGGCGACGACCAGCGGTTCCGTGCTGCCGAGCGCGGCGTCGAACAGGTCCAGGCCGGCCTCGGCGGTGAGCGGGGCGACGCCGGAGCGGGCCATTCTGGCCACGTCGCCGGGGGTGAGCGCGCCGGTCATGCCGGAGTCGGCGTCCCACAGCCCCCACGCGACTGACACGCCCGGCAGGCCGACCGCGCGGCGGTGCGCGGCGAGGGCGTCCAGGAACACGTTCGCGGCGGCGTAGTTGCTCTGCCCGGCGTTGCCGAGCGTCCCGGCCAGCGAGGAGAACAGCACGAAGGCCGTCAGCGGCAGGTCGAGGGTGAGCTCGTGCAGGTGCCAGGCGGCGTCGGCTTTGGGCCCGAACACGGCGTCCAGGCGGTCGCCGGTCATCTGCTCGACGGTGGCGTCGTCCAGGACGCCGGCGGTGTGCACGACGCCGGTCAGCGGCCGGTCGGCCGCGATCAGGGCGAGCGCGGCGGCCAGCGCGTCCCGGTCGGCGACGTCGCACGCGGCGACCGTGACCCGGGCGCCGAGCGCGCCCAGGTGGCAGACCAGCTCGCCCGCGCCGGGCGCGTCCAGGCCACGCCTGGAAACGAGCAGCAGATCCCGTACGCCATGCCGTTCCACCAGCCGCCGGGCGACCAGCCTGCCGAGGCCGCCGGTGCCGCCGGTGACGAGCACGGTGCCGTCGGCTAGTCCCGTGAGTTCAGCGGCCGGTGCGGCGGTCCGGCGGGCCAGCCGGGGGACCAGCAGCGCGCCGCCGGAGGCCACGAACTCGGTCTCCCCCGCTGCGACCGCGCCGGCCACGGCCGCCCAGTCGGCGAACCCCTCCTCGGCCTCCAGCAGCACGAACCGGCCGGGATGCTCCGACATCGCGGAACGGACCAGCCCGCGCACCGCCGCGCCGGCTAGATCGCCCGGCCGGATCACGAACACCAGGCGGGAGTCGGCGAACCGCTCGTCGCCGACCCACATCCGGACCAGGTCGAGCGCCCGGCCGGACACCTCGCGCAACGCGGTCGGCAGATCGCTTTCGGCGCTGATGGTGGTGACAACAAAGCCCTTTAGCACGTCTGGGCCGAGCGGATCGGCTCCCAGGAAGACAAATCCTGATTCGTCTCCGGCCGCTGTGGCCGGCTTCACCCAATCCACCCCGTGCACGACAGCCCCCCGCGCGGGCATCCGCGCCGGGGCGGTCCGCACTCGCAGGTTGTCGATGGAGAACACCGAGCGCCCGGAGGCATCGGCCGCCTCGACGGTCGCGTCGTCCCCCGAAGGCACCAACCGGACCCGCAGCAAGGTCGCACCCGACGCGCGCAGGCTGACGCCCCGGAACGCGAACGGCAGGCGCAGCCCGCCAGGCCCGGCGGCCAGCACCATCGGCTGGAAAGCCGCGTCCAGCACGGCCGGATGAATGCCGAACCCGGTCACGTCCAGGGTGTCGGCCACAGCGATCTCAGCGAGCAGTTCGGCACCCCGGGTCCACATGGCACGCACGCCCTGGAAGGCGGGGCCGTACTCATAGCCGAGCTCAGCCAGCCGCGCGTAACCGCCGTCGAGAGGGAGGGGTGTGGCGTCGGCGGGCGGCCAAGCGGTCGCCCATGCGCACAGGTCCGCCGCGGCTGGTGCGTCGGCGACGACCCCGGAGGCGTGCCGCGTCCAGGTCCCCCCGGCGCGGGCGAACACCCCGGTGTAGCGGCGGCCGTCTGCGTCGGACGAGCCGACGAGCACCTGGATGGGGACGGTGCCGCCCTCGGGCAGGAACAGCGGCGCCTCGATGACCAGCTCTTCCAGGTGGTCGCAGCCCGCGAGCGCGCCGCCTTCGAGGGCCAGCTCGACGAAGACCGCGCCCGGCAGCAGCACGCCGCCGTCCACGGCGTGGTCGGCCAGCCAAGGCGCGCTCGCCACGCCGAGCTCACCCGCGAGCAGGAAGCCACCGTCAGCCATCGGCACTACGGCGGTGAGCAGCGGGTGGCCGGAGCCGTCGATCCCGGCGGGCGCGATCCCGGCCCGCTCGGCATCGCCCAGCCAGTAGCGACGGCGCTCGAACGCGTACGTCGGCAGGTCCACGTGCCGATCCGGCCCGGGGCCGACGGCCGCGGTCCAGTCCACCTCGGCGCCGAGCACGTACGCCCCGGCCAGCGCGGTCAGGAACCGCTGCCAGTCGCCCGCGTCCCGGCGCAGGGTCGCGGCGACGCCCGCCGCGATCCCGGCGGACTCGCAGATCTCCCGCAGGTCGTGGCCGAGCACGGGGTGCGGGCTGACCTCGATGAACAGCGGCGTGCCCGGGCCCGCGAAGGCGGTGACGGCCGGCTCGATCAGGACCGGGTTGCGGAGGCTCTCGTACCAGTAGGCGGTGGTCAGCTCGGCCGTGTCGATGAACTCGCCCCGGTGCGCGGAGCTGAACACGATGTCGGTCGGGCGGGGGGCGACCCCGTCCAGGGCGGCCAGCAGTTCCGCGCGGAGCGCTTCGATGTGCGGGGTGTGCGAGGCGTAGTCGACCGCGATCCTGCGGATCTGGACGCTGTCGGCGTGGGCGGCGGTGAACCCGTCCAGCGCGTCCACGTCACCGGCCAGGACGCAGCTGGCGGGGCTGCTGCGCACCGCGATCCAGATCCGGTCCCGCCAGGGCTCCAGCAGCTCGCGGACCTGATCGGCGGGGAGTGACACGGCGAGCATGCCGCCGGTGCCGCTGAGCTTGACCAGGGCCGCGCTGCGCAGCGCGACGATCTTCGCGGCGTCTTCGAGGGAGAGCGCGCCCGCCACGCAGGCGGCGGTGATCTCGCCCTGCGAGTGGCCGACCACGGCCGCGGGCTCGACGCCGAGCGAGCGCCACAGCGCGGCCAGCGAGACCATCACCGCGAACAGGACCGGCTGGATGACATCGGACCCTTCGAGCTCCGGCGCTCCCTCGTCCGCGCGGAGCACGCCGGTGACCGACCAGCCGGTGTACGGGCGCAGGGCCTTCTCGCAGCGCTGCATCTGCGCGCGGAACGCCTCGTTGGAGTCGAGCAGGTCGACCGCCATGCCGGCCCACTGGGAGCCCTGGCCGGGGAAGACGAACACCGGCCGCACGTCGGCGGGGGCAACCCCGGTCGCGACCGCGGAGTGCTGGGCGCCTTCGGCGAGGGCGGTCAGACCGGCGACCAGTTCGGCGCGGCCGGAGGCGATGACGACGGCGCGGTGGGCGAAGCCGGAGCGGCGGGCCAGGACGCGACCGGCGGCGGGGAGGTCGGCTTCGGGTGCGCTCCCGGCGAACGCGCTCAGCCGGGCGGCCTGGCCGCGCAGGGAGGCGGCGGACTTCGCGGAGAGGACCCAGATGAGGCGATCGCCGGTCGCCGCCTCGGTCGCCGTCTCGGTCTCGGGTGCTTCCTCCAGGATGACGTGCGCGTTCGTGCCGCTGATCCCGAAGCTCGACACGCCCGCCCGCACCGTACGGCCGGCGGGCAGCCGCACCGTCTCGGTGAGCACCCGCACCCCGCCCGACGACCAGTCCACATGCGGCGTCGGCTCCGCCACATGCAGGGTCACCGGCAGGGTCCGGTGCTCCAGCGCCTTGATCATCTTGATCACGCCGGCCACTCCGGCGGCGGCCTGGGTGTGCCCGATGTTCGACTTCACCGAGCCGAGCCAGAGCGGCCGGTCGGCGGATCGTCTCCGGCCGTAGGTAGCGAGCAGGGCCTGGGCCTCGATCGGGTCGCCGAGCCGGGTGCCGGTGCCGTGCGCCTCGACGACATCGACATCGCGGGTGTCGAGCCGCGCGTCGGCGAGTGCCTGCAGCACGACCCGCTCCTGGGCGGGGCCGTTGGGCGCGGTCATGCCGTTGCTCGCACCGTCCTGATTGACGGCCGAGCCGCGCACCACCGCAAGGATCTTCCGGGCGTTTCGCCGCGCGTCCGATAGGCGTTCCAGCACGAGCATGCCGACGCCCTCGGCCCAGGCCGCGCCGTCGGCGGTCGAGCTGAAGGACTTGCAGCGGCCGTCGGCGGAGATCGCCCGCTGCCGGGAGAACTCGATGAACGGCTCCGGCGAGACCATCACGGTGACGCCTCCCGCGAGCGCCATCGTGCACTCCCCCCGCCGCAGCGCCTGCACCGCGAGATGCAACGCCACCAGCGAGGACGAGCAGGCCGTGTCCACCGAGATGGACGGCCCTTCCAGCCCGAACGTGTACGACACCCGCCCCGACAGCACACTCGACGCGCTGGAGGTGAACAGCGTCCCTTCGACCGAGCCGGGAACCACGCCGAGGAAGCGGTTGGCGTAGTGCTCGTACATGTTCCCGACGTAGACCCCGGTGCTGCTGCCGCGCAGCGTGTCGGGGTCGATCCCGGCCCGCTCGAACGCCTCCCAGGACGACTCCAGCACCAGCCGGTGCTGCGGGTCGGTGGCCAATGCGCTGCGCGGGCTCATCCCGAAGAACGCGGCGTCGAAGTCGGCGGCGTCGTACAGAAAACCGCCATGACGGGTGTACGACTTGCCCACGGCGTCCGGGTCCCGGTCATACAGGTCGGTAGCCCAGCCCCGGTCGGCGGGGAACTCGCCGATCGCGTCCACGCCGCCCGCCACCAGGTCCCACAGCTCCTCGGGGCCGGTCACCCCGCCCGGGTAGCGGCAAGCCATGCCGACGATCGCGATGGGTTCGTGCCGGCGCTCCTCGAGCTCCGCGAGGTGCTCGCGGGTGTCCTCCAGCTCGACCATCGCGCGCTTGAGGTAATCGCGGAGTCTGTCCTCAGTACTCATCGGTCCCGCCTTTCCTTCGAGAGCCACGGGTCACCGCTCGTTGTCGATGAGCGCGAAGATCTCCTCATCGGAGGCCGAGTCGATCTTGTCGGCCACGTCGTCCGGATCATCCGCGGTCCCGGCGGCCGTGAAGCGGTTCAGGCCGCTCTGCAGGATCGCGACGACCTTGTTCCTGATCGCGTCCCCGGCGGCCGCCGTGATCATCGATTCCACCCGTTCCAGCGCGCCGCGCAGCATCTCCTCGGGCGAGGGGGCCGCCGGCGCCAGGCTCTTGAACAGGTAGTCGGTCAGCGCGTTCACGGTCGGGTGGTCGAATACCAGCGTCGCCGGGAGCGTCAGGCCGGTCTCGGCGTTGAGCCGGTTGCGGAGCTCGACGGCGGTGAGCGAGTCGAAGCCGAGTTCGTTGAACGCCCGGTCGACGCCGACGCTGGCGGCGTTGCCGTGCGCGAGGACGGCGGCCACGTGGGCGCGGACGGTGTCGGTGAGCAGGCGCAGCGCGTCGGGCTGGGCCATGCCGGCCAGCCGGTCCCCGAGCCCGCCGGCCGATCCGGCGGCCGGTCCCCCGGCGGCGGCCCGGCGCGGGACGCGGACCAGGCCGCGCACCATCGGCGGCAGGTCGCCGGCCTCGGCCCTGGCCCGCAGCCCCGCAGTGTCCCATTTGACCGCGACGACGAGCGGTTCCGGGCTGCCGAGCGCCGCGTCCAGGAGGTCCAGGCCCTGCTCGACGGTGAGCGGGGCGATGCCGGCGCGGGCCAGCCGGGCCGTGTCGGCCTCGCTCAGCGTGCCGGACATGCCCGATTCGGTGTCCCAGAGCCCCCACGCGACCGACACGCCAGGCAATCCCGCCGTCCGGCGTTGCGCGGCCAGCGCGTCCAGGAACACGTTCGCGGCGGCGTAGTTGCCCTGCCCCGGGTTGCCGAGCACGCCGGCCAGCGAGGAGAACAGCACGAAGGCCGACAGCGGCAGGTCGAGGGTGAGCTCGTGCAGGTGCCAGGCGGCGTCGGCCTTGGGCGCGAGGACCGCGTCCATCCGGGCGGGGGTGAGGCCTTCGACGGTGGCGTCGTCGAGCACGCCAGCCGTGTGGATGACCGCGGTGAGCGGCCGGTCGGCCGGGATGAGCGCGAGCGCGGCGGCGAGGGCGTCCCGGTCGGCCACGTCGCACGCGGCGACCATCACCCGGGCGCCGTAGCTGCCCAGGTGGGAGACGAGCTGGCCCGCGCCGGGCGCGTCCAGGCCGCGCCGGGAGACGAGCAGCAGATCCCGCACGCCGTGCCGCTCCACCAGCCGCCGGGCGACCAGGCTGCCGAGGCCGCCGGTGCCGCCGGTGACCAGCACCGTGCCAGACCCCAGCTCGGCCGGGGTCTCGATCGGGCGGCGGGCCAGCCGGGGTGCCAGGAGCGTGCCGTCGCGGGCGGTGAGCTGCGATTCGCCCGCGCCCACCGCGGCGGCGACGGAACCCCAGGCGGTGAACTCGGGCCCGGCGTCCAGCAGGACGAACCTGCCGGGGTGCTCGGACTGCGCCGTCCGTACCAGGCCCTGCACGGCCGCGCCGGCCAGGTCGTCGGCTCGGATGCGGAACACCAGGCGAGAGCCGGCGAAGCGGTCGCCGGTAACCCAGGTCTGGATCAGGTCGAGCGCCTGGCTCGACAGCTCGCGGACGGCGGCGGGCACATCCCCGGCGGTGGCGGTCAGGGTGGCCACCACGAACTCGGGGACGGGGTCCAGCGACGGGAGGAGGATCGGGTCCAGGAACGCGAACCCGGAACCGTCTCCGCCCGATGCGGGCACCTCCACCCAGTCCACCCCGTGCGGCACCGGGCCGGTCGAGGTGGCGAGCGCGGCCACCGGGACCGTGCGGACCCGCAGCGATTCCATCGAGAACACCGGCCGCCCCGACCCGTCGGACGCCTGGATGGCGCACCCGTCGGCGCCGATGGGCGTGAGCCGTACCCGCAGCAACCGGGCCCCGGCGGCGAGCAGCCGCACCCCACGGAACTCGAACGGGAGGCGGAGTTCGCCGGCGGTGTCGACGGCGGCCAGCAGCATGGGGTGGAACATCGCGTCGAAGAGGGCGGGGTGGAGGCCGTAGCCGGTGACGTCCAGGTCGTCGTCGACGGCGACCTCGGCGAGCAGGTCGTCGCCCTGCCGCCAGAGGGCGCGGACGCCCTGGAAGGCGGGGCCGTACTCGTAGCCGAGGTCGGCCAGCCGCTCGTAGCCGCCGTCGACGGCGACCGGGATGGCGTCGGCGGGCGGCCAAACGCCAGCCCAGGCGGCGTCCGCGGCGGGAGTCTCGGCCGCGGTCACGAGGCCGGAGACGTGCCGGGTCCAGGCGGCTTCCGCGTCACCGGCGGGCCGGGAGTAGACCCGGACCGGGCGGGGTCCTTCGGCGTGCTGGATGACGACCTGCACGTCGACCGCGCCGCGCAGCACCAGCGGGGCCTCGAACGTGATCTCCTCGACCCGGTCGCAGCCGAGCCGGCCGCCCGCGTCCAGCACCAGGTCGACCAGCGCCGCGCCGGGCAGCACGGCCGAGCCGAGCATCACGTGCTCGCTCAGCCAGGGCGCGGACGCGGCGGTGAGCCGCCCGGTGAGGATCGTGGTGCCGTCGTCGGCGAGGTCGACGGCCGCGCCCAGCAGGGGGTGACCGACGCCGCGCAGCCCGGCCACGGCGACATCGCCGGTGTCGATCCGCGAGGTGAGCCAGAACCGCTCGCGGTCGAACGCGTAGGTGGGCAGTTCCACGTGCGCGCCGCCGCCGGACAGCGCCGCCCAGTCGACCGGGACACCGGCGACGGCCGCCCGCGCGAGGCAGGCGACGAGCGCGTCCGGCTCGGAGTGCTGCCGCCGGTGCAGCGAGACGATCACCGCGTCCGGACCGGTGACGCAGTCGTGCGCCATCCCCGCCAGCACCGCGTCGGGCCCGACCTCCAGGAAGGCGCGGACGCCGTCCGCCTCCAGCCGGGCGATCATCGGCTGGAACAGGACCGCGTGCCGGATCTGGTCCAGCCAGTACGACGGTTCCGTCCAGCTGGCGTCGCCCCCCAGATTGGTGGCGGCCGGGATCTGCGGCTCGGTGAACAGGACGGTCCGCAGTTCGGCCTCGAACGCGGCGAGCATCGGCTCCATCAGCGGCGAGTGGAAGGCGTGGCTGACCGGCAGCCTGCGGGTGCGGCGGCCGAGCTCGCGCCAGCGCGCCCCGACCGCGAGCGTCGCCTCCTCGGCGCCGGACACCACGACGGCGGCGGGCCCGTTGACGGCCGCGAAGCCGACCTGAGCGGTCAGCCCGGGCCGTACCTCCTCCACGCTCGCCTCGATGGCGACCATCGCGCCGGGCACGTCCAGCGCCTGCATGAGCCGGCCCCGGGCGGTGATCAGCCGGGCCGCGTCGGCCAGCGACCAGATGCCGGACACGTGCGCGGCGGCGAACTCGCCGACCGAGTGGCCGGCCACGAAGTCGGGGGTGACGCCGAGCGATTCGAGCAGCCGGTAGGCGGCCACCTCGTAGGCGAACAGGGCGGGCTGGGTGTAGCGGGTCTTGTTCAGCAGGGCCGCGTCCGGGGTGCCGGGCTCGGCCCACATGACCTGGCGGAGCGGCCGGTCCAGGTAGCGGTCCACGGCGGCGCAGACCTCCTCCAGCGCGGCGGCGAACACCGGCGAGGCGGCGGCCAGCTCGCGGCCCATCCCGGCCCGCTGGCCACCCTGCCCGGTGAACAGGAACGCCAGCCGGGGCCGGTCCGGCGCGACACCGGTGATCTGCTCGGGCCCGGCCAGGCCCGCCAGCAGGGTTTCCCGGTCGTGGCCGAGGACGACGGCGCGGTGCTCGAACCTGGCCCGCTCGGTGGCGAGGGCGTGCGCGACGTCGGCGGGGGCCAGCGTCGGGTCGGCGCTGACCAGCTGATGCAGGCGGGCGGCCTGCTCGCGCAGCGACGCGGCGGTGCGGGCGGTGAGCAGCCACGCGTGCGGGGCTCCGGTGACCGCGGGGGCCTGGCTCGGCGGTTCCGGCTGCTCGGGGGGCTCTTCGAGGATGACGTGCGCGTTCGTGCCGCCGATGCCGAAGGAGGAGACGCCGGCCCGGCGCGGGTGGCCTTCGCGGGTCCAGCGGTGCGCGCCGGTCAGCAGCCGGACTCCGCCGGACGGCCAGTCCACCTGGGCGGTGGCGTCGTCCACGTGCAGCGTGCGGGGCAGCACGCCGTGCCGCATCGCCTGCACCATCTTGATCACGCCGGCCACCCCGGCGGCGGCCTGGGAGTGGCCGATGTTCGACTTCACCGAGCCCAGCCAGAGCGGGCGGTCCTTGGGGCGGCCCTGCCCATACGTGGCGAGCAGTGCGCCCGCTTCGATCGGATCGCCGAGCCGGGTACCGGTGCCGTGCGCCTCGACGGCGTCGATGTCGCGGGCATCCAGCCGGGAGTCGGCGAGCGCCTGCTCGACGACCCGCTCCTGGGCGGGGCCGTTCGGGGCGGTGAGCCCGTTGCTGGCGCCGTCCTGGTTGACGGCCGAGCCGCGGATGAGGGCCAGCACGCGGCGGCCGTTGCGGCGCGCGTCCGACAGCCGCTCCAGCAGCAGGATGCCGACGCCCTCGGCCCAGGCCACGCCGTCCGCGTCGGCCGAGAACGACTTGCACCGCCCGTCCGGCGACAGCGCGCGCTGCCGGGAGAACTCGACGAACGAGTCGGGGGTGGCCATCACGGTGACGCCGCCCGCGAGCGCCATCGTGCACTCGCCGCGCCGCAGCGCCTGCACGGCCAGGTGCAGCGCGACCAGCGAGGAGGAGCAGGCCGTGTCGACCGAGATGGACGGCCCCTCCAGCCCGAACGTGTACGACACCCGCCCCGGCAGCACGCTCGGCGCGCTCGACACCAGCAGCGTGCCCTCCACCCCTTCGGGCACCGCACCGTCGGTGAACCGGGTGGAGTAATCGCTGTACATGTTCCCGACGTAGACCCCGGTGCCGCTGCCGCGCAGCGTGGCCGGGTCGATCCCGGCCCGCTCGAAGGCCTCCCAGGACGTCTCCAGCACGAGCCGGTGCTGCGGGTCGGTGGCCAGCGCGCTGCGCGGGCTCATCCCGAAGAACGCCGCGTCGAAGTCGCCCGCGTCGTACAGGAAACCGCCGTGCCGGGCGTACGACTTGCCCATCGCCTCCGGGTCGGGGTCGTAGATGCCCTCGATGTCCCAGCCCCGGTCGGCGGGCATGTCGCCGATGGCGTCGCGGCCCGCGGCGACCAGGTCCCACAGCTCTTCCGGGCTGGTCACCCCGCCCGGGTAGCGGCAGGCCATGCCGACGATCGCGATGGGTTCGTGCCGGCGGTCGTCGCTGTCGCTGAGCCGCTGCCGGGTCTCCGCCAACTCGACGATCGCGCGCTTGAGATATTCGCGCAGTTTGTCCTCAGTCGCCATGACCGGACCTTTCCAGTGAGGACCTCAGGGGTGACGCCTTGGTTCGGTCGTCGAGCAAGGCGAAGATCTCCTCGTCCGAGGCGGAGCTGAGTTTCTCCGCCGCGTCCGTGGTGCCGCTCGGGCTCGCGCGGAACCTGGTGATCGTGGCGGCCCCGAAGGTTTCCAGACCGCTCTGCAGAATCGCGACGAGCTTGCCGCGAAGGGCGTCCCCGTCGCCGTTGGCGGCGGCGACCATGGATTCGACCTGCTCCAGCGCGCCGCGCAGGGTGTCTTCGGCGGAGGGCGCGGCAGGCGCCAGGGCGCGGAACAGGTGGTCGGTGAGGGTCGCGATGGTGGGGTGGTCGAACACCAGCGTCGCCGGGAGCCGCAGCCCCGTGTCGGCGTTGAGCCGGTTGCGCAGCTCGACCCCGGTGAGGGAGTCGAAGCCGAGTTCGTTGAAGGCGCGATCGACGCCGATACTGCTCGCGTTGCCGTGCGCCAGGACGGCGGCGACGTGCGAGCGGACGACGTCGAGCAGGTGGGCATGGGCGTCAGCCGGGGCGAGGTGGGCGAGACGCTCGGCCAGGCCGGCCGTCGCGGTCGCTTTCGCACTGGCCTTTTCGGTGGTACGGCGCGGAGCGCGGACCAGGCCGCGCAGGGGCGGGGGCAGCTCGCCGGCCGCCGCCCGCGCGCGGAGCCCGGCGGTGTCCCAGGTCGCGGCCACCAGGAGGGGGGCCTGGGTGGTCAGGGCCGCGTCGAAGAGCTCCAGGCCTTGCTCGGCGCTCATCGGGGCGATGCCGGTGCGGGCCAGGCGGGCCGTGTCGGCGTCGGACAGCGTGCCGGACATTCCCGATTCGGTGTCCCAGAGGCCCCAGGCGATGGAGACCGCCGGGAGATTCATGGCGTGGCGGTGCACGGCGAGCGAGTCCAGGAAGGCGTTCGCGGCGGCGTAGTTGCCCTGGCCGGGGTTGCCGAGCACGCCCGCCACCGAGGAGAACATCAGGAACGTGGTCGCGCCTGGGGTGAGTTCGTGCAGGTGCCAAGCGGCGTCGGCCTTCGGCGCGAACACGGTGTCCAGGCGCTCTGCCGACATGCCTTCGACGGTGGCGTCGTCCAGGACGGCGGCGGTGTGGATGACGGCGGTGACCGGGTGGCCGGCGAGGAGGGCGGCCAGCCGGGTGCGGTCGGACACGTCGCAGGCGGCGATGATCACGCGCGCGCCCTGGGCTTCCAGGTCCGCGCGCAGTTCTGCCGCGCCGGGCGCGTCGGGACCGCTCCGGGAGACCAGCAGCAGATCCTGTACGCCGTGCCGCTCCACCAGCCGCCGGGCGACCAGCATGCCAAGCCCGCCGGTGCCGCCGGTGACGAGCACGGTGCCCGCGCTCAGGACTGCCCCGGTACTAACGCCCGCTACGGATTCGCCGATGGTCTGGCGAGCCAGGCGAGGGGCCAGGACCGCGCCGTCGCGCGTCACGAGCTGCGTTTCGCCCGCCCCCACCGCCGCTGCGGCCACGCCCCACGCGGTGAACCCTTCTTCCACATCCAGTAGGACAAATCGCCCTGGATGTTCGGATTGCGCGGAGCGCACGAGGCCCCAGACCGCGCCGCCCGCCGGTGAACTCCGCGCCGCCCGGGTGACAAACACCAGCCGCGACCCGGCGAACCGCTCGTCGCCCACCCAGGCCTGGATGAGGTTGAGCGCCTGATACATGCCGTCGTGCGCGTCGTACGGGAGGTCGTCGTCGTCCGGCAGGCACGGCACCAGCACGGTGGCCGGCACGTCGCCGGTGGACGTCTCCACCAGGGACGCGAGGTCGTAGTAGCGCGGGGCGGTCACCCCGGTCTTGGCCAGCGCCGCGCCGATCTCGTCGGCGAAGCCGTCGTACCCGACGATGGCCCAGCGCTGATCGGTCAGGTCGGCGTCCGGCATCGCCAGGTCGATCCAGTCGATCCCGTACGCCTCCGCGGCGGGCTGCGCCGCGCCGCGCGACATACTGCGCAGGTGGAGCGCGTCGGCTTCGGCGATCTTGAATCCGGCGCCGTCGTAGATCGCCAGCGAGTCACCGGACAGGTGCACCCGGAGGGAGTCAGCACCCTGGGCGGACGCCCGTACCCCGCTCCAGGAGAAGGGCAGCAGCAGCGTGCCGGGGTCGCGCGCCTCGTCGGCGGCGTCCAGGACGAGGAGGTGGAGTGCCGCGTCCAGCAGTGCCGGGTGCAGCGTGAACCGGTCCCCGCGCAGCGGCTCGGGCAGCGCGACCTCCACGTAGGTGTCGGCGCCGGAGCGCCAGGCGGCGCGCAGGCCCTGGAAGGCGGGGCCGTACTGGTAGCCGTGGTCGGCCAGCCGCTGGTAGGCGTCGGCGATGTCGACGGGCGCGCCGGGCGGCCAGGCCAGCCGGTCAGCGGCGACCGGGTCCGCCAGCGCGAGCGTGCCCGCCGCGTGCCGAGTCCACGGAAGCTCCGGATCGCCCGTGGGGCGGGCGTGCACGGTGAACGCGCGGCGCCCCTGCTCGTCGGCACCCGCGACGGCGACCTGAACCTCAACCGACCACGCGCCGCGCAGCGGCAGCGGCGCTTCGAGGGTCAGATCCTCGACCTCGTCGCAGTCCGCCGCGGTCGCGGCCGCCAGCGCGAACTCCACGAACGCCGTGCCCGGCAGGACCGCGTCGCCGTCGACGATGTGATCGCCCAGCCAGGGCGCGCCACCGCGCGACAGCCGTCCCCTGAGCAGGAATCCGCCGTCCCCGGCCAGCGGAACGACCTCACCGAGCAGCGGATGCCCCGCCGTGGCGTCGCCGTCGAGCCAGTAGCGGTTGCGCTCGAACGGGTACGTGGGCAGGTCGACGTGGTGACCTGGCCCATCGGCGAGCGCGGCGGCCCAGTCGATGCCCGCGCCCAGCACGTACGCCTGGGCGACGGCCAGCAGGAACCGCGACCGGCCGCCCTGACCGCGCCGGAGCGTGCCGGTGGCACCGCCCGGCCTGCCCGCGGCCGCCAGGGTGTCCTGGACATGCCCGGTCAGTACGGGATGCGGGCTGGCCTCGATGAAGACCGGGGTGCCGTCGAACGCCTCGATGGCCTGCTGGAAGCGGACCGGGGTGCGGAGGCTGGTGAACCAGTAGTCGGCGGTGAGCTCGGCGGGATCGAGGAACGCGCCGTCGCGGGCCGAGCAGAACGCGACCCCGGTCGGGCGCGGCGTGATGTCGCCGAGCGTGGCGTGCAGTTCGTCGCGCAGCGCCTCGATGTGCGGGGTGTGCGCGGCGTAGTCGATCGCGACCGGCCGGGTCCGCACGCCCTCGCCACAGTCCGCCGCGTACTCGGCCAGCGCGTCCAGATCACCGGCGATGACCGTGTCGGCCGGGCCGCTGTACACGGCCGGCCACAGCCTGCCCTCCCAGCGGGCCAGGTCGATCCGCTCGGCCGGCAGCGACACGGCGAGCATCCCGCCGGTGCCGCCCAGCTTCATCAGCGCCTTGCTCCGCAGCGCCACGATCTTCGCCGCGTCGGCCAGCGACAGCGCCCCCGCGACGCACGCCGCGGTGATCTCCCCTTGCGAATGCCCGACCACAGCCGTGGGATCGACCCCCACCGACCGCCACAACTCGGCCAGCGACACCATGACCGCGAACAGCACCGGCTGGATGACATCGGATCCTTCGAGCTTCGGCGCCCCCTCGGCTTCCCGCAGCACGTCCGCCACCGACCAGCCGACGTACGGCGCGAGCGCGTCCGCGCATCGGGTCAGATGCTCCCTGAACACGTCACTGGACTCGAGGAGCTCAACGGCCATCCCGGCCCACTGCGACCCTTGCCCGGGGAACACGAACACCGGCCGCACCTCACCACCGGCGACCCCCGTCACCACGGCTCCGTGCGGCGCCCCGGCGGCGACGGCCGCCAGCCCGTCGAGGAGTTCCGCTCGATCCCGCGCGACCACGACAGCCCGGTATGCGAAGCTCGCCCGCCGCGACAACATCCGCCCGGCGGCTGGGAGATCCCCCTCGGCCGCACCCTCGGCGAACGCGCCGAGCCGCACAGCGTGATCCCGGAGCGCCGCCTCGGTCTTCGCCGACAGCACCCAGACCAGCGCGGAGCTAGAACCGCTCGGCTGCTCCCCGCCTGTGGCGACTGGGCGTTCCAGGATGACGTGAGCGTTGGTGCCGCTGGTGCCGAAACCGTTCGGCTGCTCTCCGCTTGTGGCGATCGGGCGTTCCAGGATGACGGGGGCGTTGATACCGCTGATGCCGAAACCGTTCGGCTGCTCTCCGCTTGTGGCGATCGGGCGTTCCAGGATGACATGGGCGTTGGTGCCGCTGATGCCGAAGCTGGAGACGGCCGCGCGGAGTGGGCGGCCAGCAGGGAGGTCGACGGGTTTGGTGAGGAGGCGAACCTGACCGGCGGACCAGTCGACCTGAGAGCTGGGCTCGTCGGCGTGGAGGGTTCGCGGGAGTGTGCGGTGCTCCAGAGACTTGATCATTTTGATCACGCCGCCGACCCCGGCGGCGGCCTGGGTGTGGCCGACGTTGGATTTCAGAGAGCCGAGCCAGACCGGCCGCTCGGGATCGCGGCCGGTGCCGTACGCGGCGATGATCGATTCAGCTTCGATCGGGTCGCCGAGGCGGGTCCCGGTGCCGTGCGCCTCGACCACGTCGACCTCGGCGGCGGAGACCCGGGCGTCGGCGAGGGCTTGGCGGATGACGTCCTGCTGGGCTTGGCCGCTCGGGGCGGTGAGGCCGTTGCTCGCGCCGTCCTGGTTGACCGCGCCGCCTCGGAGGACGGCCAGGATCGGGTGCCCGTGCCGTACCGCGTCGGACTGCCGTTCGAGCAGGAGCAGGCCCGCTCCCTCGCCCCAGCCGGTGCCGTCCGCCCGCGCGGAGAACGCCTTGCAGCGGCCGTCCTCGGCGAGCCCGCTCTGCCGGCTGAACTCGACGAAAAGTCCAGGGCTGGACATCACGGTCGCGCCTCCGGCCAGTGCCAGCGAGCATTCGCCGCGCCGCAGCGCCTGCATGGCCAGCACGATGGCGACCAGCGACGACGAGCACGCCGTGTCGACCGTGATCGCCGGGCCGCGCAAGCCCAGCGCGTACGCGATCCGGCCGGATGCGACGCTGAGCGCGGTGCCGGTCAGCAGGTGGCCGTCGGCGACGCCGGTAGGCTGGTGCAGGCGCGGGCCGTAGTCGGACGCCATCGCGCCGACGAACACGCCAGTGGGGGTGCCGCTCAGCGTGACCGGGTCCAGGCCGGCGCGTTCGACGGTCTCCCAGGCGATCTCCATCAGCAACCGCTGCTGGGGGTCCATGGCGGCCGCTTCGCGGGGGCTGATCCCGAAAAATCCGGCGTCGAACCGATCCGCGCCGGTGAGGAACCCGCCGTACCGGGTGTCACTGGTGCCCGACAGCGCGTCGAGGTCCCAGCCGCGATCCTCGGGGAACTCCCCGATGGCGTCGGTGCCGGTACGGACGAGCTGCCACAACTCCTCGGGCGTCGTGACATCGCCGGGGTAGCGGCAACCCATCGCGACCACCACGATCGGGTCGCCGTCGACCTGAGTCGGCTCGACCGGACCTGCCGCGGCCACACCGCCGCTGGTCAGCGCATACAGGTGATCGGCGAGCCGATCCGGCGTCGGATGATCGAACAGCAGCCCGGTGGGCAGCCGCATCCCGATCGCGGCGCGCAACCTGGCCCGCAGATCCTCCGCCGCCGCCGAGTCAAAACCAAGATCCTTGAATGTCCGGTACGGCTCGACGCCCGCACCGTCCTGATGCCCGAGCACACCGGCGGCGGTGGCGAGAACCAGCTCGCGGATCTCCCGCCGCGAAAGACCGGTCGACGCGTCCCCGGTCTCCGAGCTCGCCGTCGGGACCCGCGTTGTGCGGGGCGCGACCACGGCCGGACCGTACTGGCGGCGCTGGAACGGATAGGTCGGCAGGTCGATCAGCCGTGCGACCGGGAGCTGGGCGGCCCAGTCGACGGGCGCCCCCCACGTGTACGCCTCCGCCAGCGACCGCGTGAAACGCTCTGGCCCGCCGTCGCCGCGCCGCAGCGTCCCGACCACCGCGACGTCCAGTTCCGCGGCCTCGGCCGTCTCGGCGACGCCGGTGCCGAGCACGGGATGTGGGCTGCATTCGATGAACAGGCCGGCGCCCAGGTCGAGCGCCCGCCGGGTGGCCTGCGCGAACCGGACCGGCTGCCGCAGACTGCGGTACCAGTACTCGGCGTCGAGCCCGGCCGTGTCCAGCGGCTCACCGGTGAGAGTGGAGACGAACGGCGTCGGCACGCTGACCGGCCGGATCGGCTCCAACGCGGCGATAACCTCATCGCGAATGCCCTCGACCTCCGCCGAATGGGACGCGTAGTCGACCGGCAGCAGCTTGACCCGGTGCCCGTCGGCGACGAGCCGCTCCCCCAGCTCGACGAGCGCCGCACGCGGCCCCGACACGACCGCTGTGCGCGGGCCGTTGAACGCGGCCACACCCACCTGCGGCGCCAACGGCCGAACTGCCTCTTCGACGACGTCGAGCGGTGCGGCGATCGACATCATGCCGCCCCGTCCGGCGATCCCGGCGATGGCCCGGCTGCGCAGCGCCACGACCCGCGCCCCGTCCGCCAGACTCAGCGCCCCAGCGACGGTGGCCGCAGCGATCTCGCCCTGCGAATGCCCGAGGACCAAGTCGGGTTCGACCCCGCGCGCCCGCCACAGCCCAGCGAGCGACACCATGACCGCCCACAGCGCTGGCTGCACCACATCGACCCGGTCCAACCCGGGCGCGCCTGGCGAGCCGCGCAGGACATCGAGGACGGAGTAGTCGACGAACGGTGCAAGCGCCGCATCGCATGACCCGATCAGCGCGGCGAACTCCGGCGACCCGTCGAGCAACTCGGCGGCCATCCCCACCCACTGCGACCCCTGCCCCGGAAAGACGAACGCCCGCCGACCGGCGATGACAGAACCACTCACCACCGACTCGTCAGACCGCCCACCGGCGAACGCGTCCAGCGCTTCCAGGCGACGCTCCCCGAGGACGACCGCCCGATGCTCGAAGCTCGCCCGAGTCCGTACCAGCGAGAGGGCCACATCGGCGACGCCGACCGGCTCGGCGGCGACCCGGTCACGGAGCCGTCCGGCCTGCGCCCGAAGCGCCTCGGCCGACCGCGCGGAGATCACCCAGGGCGTTCCCGTGCCCGCGTCCCCGGTCCGAGGGGTTTCGGTGGTCGCGGGGGCTTCGGCGAGGATTAGGTGGCAGTTGGTGCCGCCCATGCCGAAGGAGCTGACGCCGGCGATTAGGCGGCGGTCGGGGGCGGGCCATGGGCGGGATGATTGGACGACCTGGAGGGCTAGGTCGGTGAGGGGGATGTCGGGGTTCGGGGTTTCGAAGTTGAGGCTGGGTGGGAGTTCGCGGTTCTTGAGGCTGAGGACGGTCTTGAGTAGGCCCGCGATGCCTGCCGCGCCTTCGAGATGGCCGATGTTGGTCTTGACGGAGCCGACCAGCAGCGGGTCGCCTGCCGGGCGGGATCCGGCGTGGGCGGCGCCGAGGGCGGCGGCCTCGATCGGGTCGCCCACTTTCGTGCCGGCGCCGTGCAGCTCGACGTACTGGACGTCGGCGGGAGCGACCCCGGCGGAGCGGCGGGCCAGCGTGATGACCTCCTGCTGGGCGCGGACGCTCGGCACGGTCAGGCCGTCGCCGCCGCCGTCGTTGTTGACGGCTCCGCCGAGGATCACGCAGTGCACCGCGTCCCCGTCGGCGAGCGCCGCCGCGAGCGGCTTGAGCACGACGAGCGCGCCGCCCTCGCCGCGCACGTACCCGTTCGCGCGGCTGTCGAAGGTGAAGCAGCGCCCGTCGGGCGAGAGCGCGCCGAAGCTGCCGATGGCGGCGGTCGTCTGGGCGAGCAGGTTCAGGTTGACGCCGCCGGCCAGGGCCAGGCCGGTCTCGCCCCGGCGCAGGCTCTGGCAGGCCAGCTCCACGGCGACCAGCGACGAGGACTGCCCGGCGTCCAGCGTGAGGCTCGGGCCGCGCAGGCCCAGGAAGTACGAGACGCGGTTGGCGATCATGGCGCGGTTGGCGCCGGTGTAGGTGTGCCGCCCGGGTTCGCCGAGCAGGGCGGCGTGGTCGTTGGAGATCGCGCCGAGGAACACGCCGGCCGCCGCGCCACGCAGGGCGGTGGGGGCGAGCCTGGCACTTTCCAGCGCCTCCCAGGCGAGTTCCAGCACGAGCCGCTGGTGCGGGTCCATGGCGGCGGCCTCGTTCGGGGAGATTCCGAAGAAGGCGGCGTCGAAACGATCTACGCCGTCGACGAACCCGCCCCGGCCGTAGTCGAGCGCGCCGGCGTCCGGCCACCGGCCGGCGGGGACCGCGGTTACCGCGTCCACACCGCCGGTGAGCAGGCGCCAGAAGCGCTCGGGGGTGTCGGCCTGGGGGAGCCGGCAGGACAGGCCCACCACAGCGACCGGTTCGACCGGCGAATCCCGCCGGGCGTCCGATTGAATCGACTCACCAACCATGAATGCGCCACCTCAAGCCTCGGGTGTCTCCGGCATACCTCGCCGGTTTCTCTAAACCCATCAGAAGAAAATGAGGGTTATTCAAATAGTCACCGCTGGAAGTTACTGCGACCCTAAGGGCGGCTCCCGGCCTCGGGCCACGATCGCGTGCTGGCACCTTGTTGCCAGTAGCTAGCTGTCATCGCCACCCCGTGGTAGCGCCTTGACATCGCGGGGGGCGAGCTCAGATGCTGGTACGACACGCTATTATTGGCCGAAATCGAATACGCGCTATTTCGCGAAATTCATCTCTTTGGAGCAGAGGCCGGGATGAGCGACCAGCAGAACGCGCCGGACTCCAGAATGGCAACCCCTATTTTCGATCCGGCCGATGTCGCCGATCGGGTGGAAGAGCACCTGCTGCCACGGTGGCAGCCTCCAGGCGTCGACGAACATCCGCATCACCCCGGCCGAGAGCTTTCGCAACCGTCGCAGGTCCCCGGTGATGCGGTCGTAGACCGCCTCGCAGGAGAGCCCCCGCAGCTCCGGGTCGCGCAGCAGTCCCTCCGGCATCTCGCCCACGCCCATCTCGACCAGCCAGCCGTTGACGACGTAGTCGCACGAGGTTCGTTTAGTCCAGGTCACCTCCTTGGGTTCGCCGGTGCCATGACCGCGGGCCTCGCGTCCATCCGATCCGCGCTGATCTGGGCCAGCCTGGCCGGGGTGGGGCTGGTCGTGGAGAGCGTGCTGGTCCTGGGCCTCGGGATCGAGCCGGTCGTGGTGGCCGCCTGGGTGGTCGAGTTGGTGGTCGTCGTGCTGCTGGTCGGGGCGCGGCGGGCCGAGCCGGAGCCGGTGTCGGCGATTCGGTGGGGTTCATTGGTCGCCCTGGCCGGGGGCGCGGGCGCACTCGCTATCGGCGGAAATTTCACGCTGTTTCTGGTGATGCAGGCGCTGCCGGTGGTCGTGCTGTGCGCGGCGGTGCTCCGGCCGCTGGCCCGCCGTACCGACTGGGTGTGGTCTGCTCAGGTCAGAGTGCGGCTCACGTGGACCGTCGCCGGGACGTACGCCGGCCTGATCGCGTTCAGCCTGATGCAGGACCGGCGGGGATTGCCGCTGATCCATCCCGATGTGGCGAGCCTGGTCACGCTCGGGACCATGTTCGAGACGGCGGTCACCGTCGCCATCGCCGTGATGTGGCTGGGGCGGCGGGAGCCGCGCCAGGACCCGGCGGAAACTACTCGCTAGGAGAATCGATGCCCGCCGACGCCCCCCTCAGCCACGGACAGCTTTTCAGCTGGCGCGAGATCGCACGGTATCCGGACGACTGGATGCAGGACGCGAACCTCCCCACCGTCTGGGACCTGCGGGGGCTCCCGCTGGCCCGGGTCGAGAACGCGCTGCGCGCGCTGATGGACCGGCACGAGGCGCTGCGCACCACCTACCACGTGGTGGACGGGCAGCCGGTGCAGCGCGTGCACGAATCGGCGGAGCCGCCGATCGAGCGGGTGGACCGGGTGGTCCCCGACCGGCAGGACCCGGAGGACACCAAGGACGCGCTCTGCGCCGTGCCGTTCCCGATGGAGGGCGGCCTGTGCTGGCGCGGGCAGCTGGTCACCACCGACGGGTCGCCGGTGTTCCTGGCGCTGTCCTTCTCGCACCTGATCCTGGACGTGTGGTCGATCAACCACCTGACCGACCAGTTCCGCGCCCTGGTCGCCGACCCGGAAGCGGACGCAGAACTCGGGCCGACGCCGAGCGAGCTGGCCCGCGAGCAGCGGACCGAGCTGTGGCGGGAACGCAAGGAGGCGTCCGAGCGGTACTGGCGGCGCACCCTCGGCGACGTCCTGGCCGACCCGCTGCCGACCCTGCCGGCCCGGGTGAAGCGCAACCGCATCGAGGCGACCCTGCACTCGCACCGCCTCGGCGGGCTGGCCGCGCTGGCCGCCAGAAGGCTCGGCGTCACGCCGCCCGCGGTGGTGATGGCGCTGGTCGCGGCCGGTCTGGCCCGGCACACCAACACCGACACGGTGACGATGAGCCTGATGGCCTCCAACCGGTTCGCGCCGGAGCACCACCACGTGATCGGCACGATGAACCAGCTCATCCCGGTCGTCGCGGCGGTCGACCCTGGGTCGTCGCTGGGCGAGCACGTCAAGCGCCTGCACTGGGCCGGGACCAGGGCGTACCGCTACTCGTCCTATGACTTCGACCGCATCGCCGCGCTGGCGGCGGAGGCCGCGGCGCAGCGCGGCGACGAACTGACCCACGACTGCTGGGTGAACCAGCTGTTCCGCTGCTGGTTCAACTACGTGCAGCTCGACCGCCAGCCGTCCGACCCCGTCGCCAAGACCCCGGCCGAGCTCCTGTGGACGCCCCTGGCCCAGCAGTACGGCCAGCCGTTCCGGGTCAGGGTGTCGGTGTTCAACGGCCGGACCAGCATCCTGATGCTCGCCGACCCGACGATCATCCCGGCCGAGGGCATGGCGGACATGCTGCGCGTGATCGCGCTCGGCGTCCAGGTCGCCGCGACCGACCCGGAGACCAGCCTCAAGGACCTGTGGAACACCGACCACAAAACCCTGGCGCCGTCCCTGTTCCCCGCGGTGGTCCCCCGGCCGGAATGATCACACGAGCACTTCGACCGGCGCCGGATGGCTGAGAAACGCCGCCGGGCTCGCCGTCAGGCCGTACGCGCCGGCCTGGAACAGGACGATCAGATCGCCGATCTCGATTCGCGGGAGTTCCACTCGGTCGCCGAGCAGGTCGAGCGGTGTGCACAGGCAGCCGACCACGTTGACCGGCGCGTCCAGGGGCTCGCCCAGGCGGTTGGCCACGGCCATCGGATAGTTGCGCCGGATCACCTGCCCGAAGTTCCCGGACGCCGCCAGCTGGTGATGCAGGCCACCGTCCACGACCACGAAAGTCGTCCCCCGAGATTCCTTCCGGTCGACGACCCGCGTGATGTACACGCCGGCCTCGCCGACGAGATAGCGCCCGAGCTCGATGACGACGCGGGCCTGCGGCAGGTGGGGCTTGATGCGCTCGCGCATGAGCCGCGCCAGATTGTCGCCGATCGGGTCCAGGTCGAGGGGATGGTCGCGGCGCGAGTACGGGATGCCGAACCCGCCGCCGAGATTGAGGTACCGAACCGGCGGCGACGCGGCGGCGAGTTCGAGAATCAGGTCCACGGTGCGGTCCTGCGCCTCGCAGATGCTGTCGGCGCGCAGGTTCTGCGAACCCGCGAACACGTGAAACCCCTGGAAATCGACGTCATCGCCCAACCCGGCGAGCACCTCGGGCACACATTCCGCGTCGATCCCGAACTGCTGCGGCCCGCCGCCCAGGCGCATCCCCGAGCCTCGTACGGTGAAATCGGGATTCACCCGCAGCGCGACTCGCGCCTGAACCCCAGTGGCGGCGCTGATCCCGCGCACCCTGGCCAGTTCGGTCTCCGATTCCAGCTCCACGGTCACGCCGGCCGCGATCGCCTGGGACAGCTCTTCGACGGTCTTGCCTGGCCCGGCGAAACTGATCCGCTCGGCAGGCGTCGACGTGTCGAGCGCATGCCGCATCTCCTGCGCCGATGCGACGTCGAAGCCGTCGACCAGCCCGCTCACATGCTGCAACAGCGCGGGCATCGGGTTCGCCTTGACCGCGTAACTCAGCTGGATTCCGTCCGGCAGGACGGCGCGAACGGCGGCGACCCTGCGGGTGACGAGGTCGCGGTCGTAGGCGAAGAACGGCGTGCTCCCGACCCGGGCGGCGAGCCGCTCGACTGGGATTCCCCCGACGGTCAGGTGCCCGTCGCGGCGGCCTTCCCAGGTCATCAGGTCGCCCTCCGGCGGATCTCGGCGCGATCGAACTTGCCGTTTCCGGACCGGGGCAGCGCGGTGGCGACCACGATCCGGCGCGGCACCATGTACCGGGGCAGATCGCGTTCGAGCGCTGCGCGCAGCTCGTCCGGAGCCGCGGCGGTGAGCACCACGTGGAGCACCACGTGCTCCCCCAGGTCCTCGTCCGGTACGCCGACGGCGACGGCCTCGGTGACCAGGCCGGTCGCGTACGCGGCCTCCTCCACCTCGGTCGGGCTCAGCCGATACCCGGACGTTTTGATCATGTCATCGGTACGCCCGACGAAGTAGATGAACCCCTCTTCGTCCCGGTACGCGACGTCGCCCGACCACACGGCGATCTCATCGGCACCAGGAGGAAACGGCCGGAACCTCTCCGCAGTACGGACCGGGTCGTTCCAGTAGCCGAGCGACACCAGCGCCCCCCGATGCACGATCTCCCCTTCCTCGCCCGGGTCGCACGCCGAACCATCCGCCCGCACGACGAGCACCTCCGCGTTCGGGATCGCCTTGCCGATCGACCCGGGCCGGCGGTCGATCTCCGCGGGGTCCAGGTACGTGGATCGGAACGCCTCGGTCAGGCCGTACATCAGAAAGGGCTCGGCCTGCGGGAACGTCTCGCGCAGCCAGGCCAGCGTGGTCTTGGGCAGCCGCCCGCCGGTGTTGGCGAAATACCGCAGGCTCCGCGTCGCCTCGGCCGGCCACCGCTGCGTCGCGAGTTGCGCCCACAGCGGCGGCACGCAGGTCAGCGCCGTCACCCCATGCTGGGCGCAGAGCCGGACGACGTCGCGGGGCAGCAGGTAGTTGACCAGCACCACCTGAGCTCCGACCAGGAAAGACGTGGTGAGCTGGCTCAAGCCCGCGTCGAAACTCAACGGCAGCGCCGCGAGCACCACATCGCCGGAGGTGTGACCGAGGTAGCCGGCGACGCTCTCCGCGCCCGCGAGCAGATTGCCGTGACTCAGCACGACGCCCTTCGGCGGGCCAGTGCTACCAGACGTGTAGAGAATGGCCGCGATACCCGAAATATCGGGATCGGTGCTGGTGGAGGCGGCCAGATCGGTGCTGGCGGAGGCGACCGGATCGGTGCTGGCGGAGGCGACCGGATCGGTGCTGGCGGAGGCGACCAGATCGGTGGTCGTGGAGGCGGCCGGAACAGCCGCGGCGGTCGCTCCGGCCTGGTCAGGGAGGCTCGTGCCCAAGTCTCCGACCAGCAGCGTGCGCACCGAACCGCTCAGCGTGCGACCCCGCTCAGGAGTAGTGATCAGCAGCGCGGCGCCACAGTCCTCGATCACATACTCAACCTGCCGAGCCTTAAAAAGCGGATTTATCGGGACAAAAACCCCACCAGCCGCGGCCACCGCGAACATCGCCACGACCATTTCAAGCCGCTTCTCCGCATATATCGCGACCCGAGCGCCAGGCTCCAGCCCCCGCAACCCCTCAGCCGCCCGCGCGACCCGATCACGCAGCTCACCATAGGTAAGAGTCACGTCCTTGTACGTGACAGCCACATGCTCAGCGCCCCCGAACCGCAGCAGGTCCTCGAATCGCGTAAGCATGGCTCAGCCGACCCGCTCTGACTCCAGCAGCACCGCCAGCGCCGCCCACAGCGACCCCACCGTCGCGAACGTCTCCTCATCGAGGATGTCGTCAGGCAGTTCGAGGCCGTACCCGTCCTCCAGATCGACCAGCAACTGCACGACCCCCATCGAATCCAGCCCGAGCGCCGTGAGCTCGTCGCCGGGGGTCAGCTCACCCGGCTCGGCATACGGCAGATGCCGGCGAAGAATGGCCTGGAACTCGTGAGGTATTTCCATCAGGGGTCTCCTCACAATACCTGCGCTGAATTACCTCGTTTCAGAGTCGTTGAATTCCGCGACAGGTGTCAAGCAAGAACTCTGGCAGCTTTTACCCGAAGACAATATGCCAGCGCCAACCCGGTACGGCGACCTTATTCTCATTTAGCCTGAGTGGGCTGGACTGTTCAACCGTGGGAGGCCGGGATGTCCGGTGCGAAGAACGCGAATCTCGGCTGGGGCCAGCGTTATATCTGGCTCCGCTATCACGAACTGCCACCACACGCTCGCCACGATACACACATCATTCTGAATCTAGAGATTCCATCCGGTCTGACGATCCAGAACTGCCGGGCGATCCTCAACCAGCTGGTCCGCCGCCACGAGACCCTGCGCACCACCTACCACGTCGACCCCGACGGCGACCCGTACCGGGTGGTGCTCCCACCGGCCCCGTGTCCCCTCATCGTCATGACCACCGAGAAGGACGGCACACCCATGCCGGCCGAGGTCGTGGACCAACTCGGCCGCGCCGAGTTCGACATCGCCGCGGACCTGCCGATCCGGACCGCCATCAGCACCACCGCAGGCGAGCCCCGGCGGATCGTGCTGGTCCTGAACCATCTCGCGGTGGACATGTGGACGGTCCGTGAGCTCAAGCGCGAGCTGCGGCTGAACTGCGCTGCCCTGGTGGCCCGCCGGCCCGCCGCGATCGAACCAGTCCGGCACCGCCCATCCGATCTCATCCGGTACGAGGCGACCCTGGACCCGGGCCCGGCGCTGGCCTACTGGGAGAAGGAGATCGAGACCATGCGGGCGGACGCGTTCGCCGACCGCCGCAGGCCCGACGGGCCCCCGGAGACCCGGCGGGCGACGCTGGTCTCCCCAGCCTTGCTGGCCGCCTCGCGCAGGATCGCGGCCCGCCACCGGGTGTGGCCGTCGCAGGTGCACCTGGCGGCCTACACGGCGCTGATGGCCGCCTACACCGGCGGCCCGTCCTTCGACCACCTGACGTTCACGGGCAACCGCGAGACCGGCCCGTACGCGACGGTCCTGACCTGCATGTTCTCCCCGCTGCTCATGCGCGTCGACGTAACGGACGACCCGAGTTTCGCCGAGCTACTGGCCCGGGTCGCCGACCGATTCGAGCAGGCGCGGGCGCACTCCTACGTCCCGTACGACAAGGTCGTCGAGCTGCTGGCCAAGAAGGGCGCGCGGCTGGCGTCGGAGTTCAACTTCATCAAGCAGACCAGCCGCGAGTCCCGCGCGCGGCGCAGCCGGGTCACCTGGCAGGCGCCATCGGAAGATCACGGCGCCGACACCTACGTCCGGATCGACGAGTGGAAGGACGCCGTCGTGATCGCGCTGAGCGCCGCGTCCTCGGTCATGGAGGCGGACACCATCGAGCGCTTCCTGCGCGCCATGGAAACCGCGATCCTCACCTACGACGCGACCCCGGACGGCCTGCGGACCAGCGACATCGCCGCGCTGGCCGGCTTCCCCCCAGCACCTCCGCCCAGCCAGCAGACCGACCCGACGACCGGAGTCCGATCATGAGTGAAGTGTTCGCAGAGACCATAACCAAGTCCCAGCAGCTCGTCGGTTCGGAGCAGGAGCTCCGCGCCGCCATCGACCGCGAACTCGCGTCGGCCGCCCTGGACGAGCTCGTCGTCATGGGCGGCCATTTCATGCTGTTCGAGGAGGAAGGCACCGGCAAGCTCGTCCCCGGCGTCCTGGAGGAGCAGTCCTCCGGCACGATGCGCGACCGGATCGCGGGCCGGGTCGGGATCTTCCCGAAATACACCTGGCAGCTGTCCGTCGACCTGATCACGTCGTACGCGGAACTCGTCAACGACGCCAAGCTGCTGCTGCTGATCAACGACTGGCAGTACGTCCCCACCGGCGGCCGCCCCGCCAGCCAGCTCCGCGCCGAGTTCTTCGAAAGCTTCACCGAGCTGCCGGACGGCTACCAGCAGGTCCTGCGCGAGGCGGGTCTGGACGCGGGCAGCGTGCTGCCCAGCCGCAAGCACGCGCTGGCGTTCCCGGAGACGTGGCTCAAGTACCGCTTCCAGAAGGCCGCCGACAAGTTCGTCAAGCAGGGCAAGCTGGAAAAGCGCGTGCTGGAGTCCGGCGCGAAGGACACCGAGGTCGCGTTCCTTGACGAGGCAGGCAACTACCGCACGCTGATCAGCTGCGGCATCACCGGCTGCGCCGGCGAGATCACCGAGATGATCTCGGAGGTGTACCTGGCCGGCTACCGGACCATCGTGATCTTCGCCCCGGGCGAGTGCCTGTCCCCGGTGCGCACCGGAGTGGAGATCGCGCTCAGCCTCTACCGGCTCACCGGCATGGTCGTCGTGATCGCCGACCCGGGCGGCAGCGGCGAGATGTCCACCGACGAGATCTACTCAAAACTGGTGACCGTCAGCACCTTCCGGAGCTGAGATGGACGTCATTTACCTGGACAACTGCGCCACCACCCGGGTGGACGAGGCCGTGCTCGACGCGATGCTGCCGTACCTGCGGGAGGAGTTCGGCAACCCGTCCTCCCCGCACCTGCTGGGCAAGCGGGCCCGCCGGGCGGTGGACGCGGCCACCGAGTCGGTCGCCGGACTCCTCGGCGCGGAGCCGGCGAGCATCGTGTTCACCTCGGGTGCGACCGAGAGCAACAACATCGCGCTGCTCGGCGCGTTCGCGCACGGCGACCGCGCCCCGGTCAACGCGGTGTTCTGCCCCACCGACCACAAGTCGTCGCTGTCGATCGCCCGGGCGCTGCGCGAGCGCGGCGTCGACATCCGGACCATGGCGGTCCGGGCCGACGGCGTGGTCGACCTCCCCCAGTTCGCCAACCGGCTCGACTTCGACACCCGGATAGCCACGGTGGCCTGGGTGAACAGCGAGATCGGCACGATCCAGCCGGTCCGCGAGATGGCCGCGCTCTGCCACGAGAGCGGCGCGCTGCTGCACGTCGACGCCGCCCCGGCGGCGGGCCGGATCCCGATCGACGTGACCGGCACGGCCGTCGACACGCTGGCCGTGTCCGCCCACAAGATCGGCGGCCCGAAGGGCATCGGCGTCCTCTACGTCCGCCCGGAGATCCGCCGCCGGATCCGCCCGATCATCCACGGCGGCGGCCAGTACGACCTGCGCAGCGGCACCATCCCCACCCACCTGGTGGTCGGCCTCGGCAAGGCCTGCCAGCTGGCCGCCGCCCGGATGGAGGAGGACAGGAAGAAGGTCGCGCTGCTGCGCTCGATCGCGATGGAGCTGCTCACCCGCCGCATCCCCGGCCTGCGGATCAACGGGCACCCGCGGGCCGGCGTCCCGCACGTGCTGAACCTGGTGCTGCCGGGGGTGCGCGGCGAGAGCCTGGTCGCGAGCCTGCCGTCGGTGGCGCTGTCCACCGGCTCGGCGTGCAACTCCGACTCCCAGGAGCCCTCGCCGGTGCTCACCGCGATCGGGGTGAGCGCCGAGGACGCCAACAGCTCCATCAGAATGTGCCTGAGCCCCAGCATGACGGCCGAGGAACTGGTCAGGGGACTGGACCTGGTCTGCGACCGGGCCCATGGCCTCGCCGACGTCGTGGTGGCGATGCACGGCGCTGTCCTCTGAAGACGCGGGGCCCGCCGGAACTACGGCGGACCCCTCCTCACGCGCCGCTGGCCAGGAACTTTCTGGCCGCCTGCACCCCCGCCTGGAACCTGCTGGTGGCATCCAGGTCCCGCATCAGGGTGGCGATGTGCCGGCGGCAGCTCCGTACCGACATGCCGAGCTTGCGGGCCACCACCTCATCGGTGTAACCCTTCGCCATCAACCCGGCGATGGCCTGCCGCAGGTCGTCGGCCACGTTCGCGTAGCCGGACTCGGCGCCCTCCAGCGGCATCGCGGTGTCCCACAGGTGGTCGAACAGGTCGAGCAGGAACCGCACGATGCCGTCGTGGTGCACCCGCGCCACATTGGTCTCCCCATCGGCCAGGCCGAACAGCACGACCAGCGACCGGTCGAAGACGACCGCCGAGCGCGGGATGTGGCTGACCGTGCCGATCGCGGCGCCCGCGTCGGTGAGCTGCTTCAGCTTCATCCGGGTGGACAGGTCGGCCCGGTTCCGGTGCTGGCAGATGATCCGCACGGTGACGCCGCGCGAGAGCAGCGGCAGGTACGCCTGCGCCAGCTCCTCGGCGTCATCCTCGCTGGACTGCAGGACCAGCACCTCGGTACGGCACGCGTCGCCCGCCATCTTGAGAAAGCCCCGCACCTCCAGCGACCCGACCAGATACTCGATCTGCGACGGCGCCGCGGCAGGTCCGCCGTAGTCTTCTCGGAACACGTCGATCCGCTCCCGGATCTGGTCGATCAACTCCCGCCGCTGGTAGATCTCCCGCTCCACCGAGGAGACCAGCGCGTTCGCCGCGACCTGCGGGTCCACCGGAATGAACCGGCGGGCCGCACCGTCCACGGCGCGTAACAGGCGGCTCTCGACGAGCTGGTCCACCGCCTCGTTCAGCTCGCGCATCCCGATGCCGAGCTCGACGGCGGCCACGTCGAGCGCGTCGATGGCGCCGTTCCTGGTCGCGTAGCGGTAGACACCGGTGACGTGGGCGCCCCCGGCGCGGACGGAATCGGCAAGCCACGTGGTGGTCGAATTCTTCATGGACTGTCTCCTCAGAGGGTTCTCGTGCGTCGGCTGAACAGGACGAGGGACAGGCTCAGCAGGGCGGCGGCCATCAGGGCCAGTACGGCGACGTCGAGCAGCACGTCGCCGAGCCCGGTGCCGGGCCGGGACAGGGTCAGCAGGGCGTCCATTCCCCAGGCGTGCGGGAAGAGGCGGCCGATGGCGTTGAGCACGTCGCCGGCGGCCTCGCTGGGCCACAGGCAGCCGCCGAGCATGCCGAGCACGATGCCGAGCGGCGGCCCGATCGCGGACGGCTGCGCGGACGAGCGCACCAGGCTGCCCATCAGGATCGCGGCGCCGGTGGAGACCAGCGCGAACACCCCGACGACGACGGCGACGCCGAGCGGCTCGCCCCAGGAGACGCCGAACAGCAGCGAGCTCACCACCATGATCAGCACGGCCTGGGCGGCGGCCACAAGGAACCGGCTGAGCGCCTCGCCGAACAGGACGGCGCCGCGCCGCACCGGGGCGGTGAAGGCCCGCTGCAGCATGCCGATGCGGCGGCTCTCGGCGAGCGCGGCGGCGACGGCCATGGAGTTGATGAACGTGAACAGCAGCAGGTTGGCCGGGGCGGTGTAGGCGAACCCGCGCGGGGTGCCGGACGCGGTGTCGGAGTTGACCACTTCGACGTCGGCCGAGGCGTCCTGCGCCTTCCGTACCAGCGCGGCGGCCTCGGCCGGGGTCGCGCCGGCCGACGTGGCGGCGCGGGTGGCCTCGAGGACGGCCGCGACCTTGCCGACGGCGACGTCGACGGCGCTGCGGGCGGCCATGCCGCTGCCGTTGGACTGGGTCATGACCAGCTCGAACCTGGTCGAGCCCGGCGGGATGACGAGCCCGGCGGCCAGCGAGCCCTCCCGGACGCCGGCCCGCAGCTCTTCCTTGCCGGCGACGGCGGTGATCTCCAGGTCGGGGTGCGCGCGCAGTTCCGTCAGGACGGCGGCGGCCACCGGATCGGAGCCCTGGGCGACCACGCCGACCGGCAGCCGGGACGCGGCGGTGCCGCCGCCCAGCGCCATGCCGACGAAGATGATGCTGACGAACGGCATCACCACGATGAAGAACAGGCCGACCCGGTCGCGGGAGTGGCGGCGCAGGTTGGCGGCGACGAGCGCCAGGACGGGGTGCGGTCTCATCCGAGTAGTCCCTTCCTGAAGCCCATCGCGGCGAGCCCGAAGGCGGCCACGGCGATCGCGCACAGGACGCCGATCGGCGCGGCCACCGAGGCAAGACCCGCGCCGGAGCCGGCCAGGCCGGTCAGCCCGGTGGTGGTCCAGGCGTTCGGGGTGAACAGGGCGATCTTCTGGAGCACGTCGGGCAGGTTGTAGAGCGGGACCAGGCTGCCGCCGAAGAACGCGGCCACGAACGAGATCACCATGATCACTCCGTCCGCCTGGGCGTCGGTCCTGGCCCGGCTGGCGACCAGCATGGTGATCGCGGTGGCGGCCAGCACGTGCGCGAGCAGGAGGGTGAACACGGCCACCGGATCGCCCCAGGTGGAGCCGAAGATCAGCACCGAGGAGGCCCAGGTGACGCAGACGCTGACCATGGCGAGCGCGAACCCGACGACGGCCTTGCCGGCGATCGGGACCCAGGCGTGGATCGGCCCGGCCCGCATCCGGTCCAGGGTGCCCTGCTTGCGTTCGATCAGCAGGCTGCGGAAGGACGCGCCGACCACGAAGAAGGCGAACAGCGCGGCCATGCCGGCGCCGTAGTAGACCGACAGGTCCACCTTGCCGCCAGCCATCGGGTCGTTCTCCAGGGTCAGGGCGGGTCCGGCCGCGCCGTTGCGCTCCACGAACTCCTTGACCTCGGCGGCGGGGATGCCCGCGTCCAGGGAGGCGCGGACCGCGAGCGTGCGGGCCCGCACCAGGGACGAGATCCGGTCCACGACCGCGTTCGCGACCACTCCGGCCAGCGGCGAATCAGCCGAGGTCAGCACGCCGACCTGGCCGCCCTCGCCCGCGCCGACGCTCGCGCTGAACCCCTTCGGGAACACGATCGCGGCCCCGATGTCGCCGGCGTCCAGGGCGGTCTGGGCCTGCTCGCGGCCGGGCAGGTCGCGCAGCGTCAGCACGCCGTCGAGCTCGGTCGACGCCATGACCTCGCGGCGGACGCCGGCCGGGAACTCGCCGCCGTCCAGGTCGACGAAGCCCACGGTGGCCCGCAGCGGCGGGTCGTCGCCGCCGAGCGCCACCCCGAACAGGGTGGCCATGGCCACCGGCACGATGATCGCGATGACCAGGGCGGTCCGATCCCGCACCCGGGTGCGGAGCTCCAGGGCGCTCACGGTGAGCAGCGGTCGCAACATGTCAGTCCCTGAGCGTGCTGCCGGTGAGGTGCAGGAAGGTGGCCTCGAGGTCGGGTTCGACGACCTCGACGGCGGTGACGGTGGCGATGCCGTCGACGGTGGAGATGATCGCGGGCAGCAGGTACCGGCCGCCTTCGGCGATCAGCCGGACCGACCCGGCCGCAGTGCGGGCCGCTTCGGTGACGCCGCCCACGCCGCGGAGTTTCGCGATCGCGGTCTCGACGTCACCGTCCAGGGTGAGCTCGATCCGGTCCGCGCCGCCGACCAGCTCGACCAGCTCGTGGCGGGTGCCCTCGGCGACGATGGCGCCGTGGTCGATGATGGCGACCCGGTGGCAGATCCGCTCGACCTCCTCCATGTAGTGCGAGGTGTAGAGCAGGGCCATGCCGTCGGCGACCAGGCGTTCGACGCCGTCCAGGATGGCCTTGCGGCTCTGCGGGTCGACGCCGACCGTGGGCTCGTCCAGGATGAGCAGCTCGGGGCGGTGCAGCAGGGCGGCGCCGATGTTGATGCGCCGCTTCATGCCACCGGAGTAGGTGTCGAGCTTGGCGTCGGCGCGGTCGGCGAGGCCGACCAGGTCGAGCACCTCCTCGACGCGCCCGCGCAGCGATTTGCGCGGGAGGCCGAACAGGCGGCCGAAGAAGCGCAGGTTCTCCCGGCCGGTCAGGTCCGGGTAGAGGGCGATCTCCTGCGGGACGTAGCCGATCTTCGCCTTGGCCGCCATCGGGTCGGTCGCCAGGTCGGTGCCGCCGACCACGACCGTCCCGGTGTCGGGCTTGAGCAGGCCGACCAGCATGGAGATCGTGGTGGTCTTGCCGGCGCCGTTCGGGCCCAGCAGCCCGTACGCCTCCCCCGGCGCGATGGTGAACCCGACATCGGCCACCGCGACGGCGCCGCCGTAGCTCTTGCTGAGATTTTCGCAGGTCAGGGTATTCGTCATGGCCGCCACCCCGCCACTTCGTCGGGCTCTCCCTTGGCGGCCACGTTGCCGGCGAAGGTCTGGAGTTCGAGGTCTACGCCGAGCTGGTAGTCCAGCGGCGTGTTACCGGTGACCCGGTTCCAGAGGACGTGGTTGGCCACCGCGTCGTCGCCGCCCCAGCCCTGGGACGAGCCCATCACGAACCCTGCGCCCATCACGGACTCGCCGCTGGGGTGGTTGTCGTGGATGTGGTTGTCGACCACGCTGACCCGCTCGGTGCCGATCAGCGCGATCCCGACCCCCGAGATCGGCGGGCCCGCCGCGCCCAGCGCGCCGGGGTCCTCGCCGCCGGCGGCCAGGTCGTTGCCGTAGACGTCGTTGCCGGCGATCAGGCAGTCCCGGACCCCGCCGTCCGGCTCCCCCTCGTAGGTCTGGTTGAGCAGCATCAGCCCGATCGCGTTGCCGTGGCTGGTGTTGCGCAGCACCCGTACGCCGCTGGAGTTGTCGACGAACACGCCGAACGCGTTGCCGAACGTCTCGTTGCCCTCGATGAGCGCCTCGCCGCGGGCGCAGAAGCTGACCGCGACGCCGGCGTACTGGCTGCCGGAGGCCCGGCACCGGAGCACCTCGCAGCCGGTGGTCTCGCGCACGTAGACGCCCCAGACCGCGTTGCCGGTGACCGTCACGTCCCGGACGGCGAGGCCGGTGACGGAGTGGGCGTAGATCCCGGCCCCGGAGAAGCCGCGCACCGTGAGCCCGGTGACGGTGAGGTCGCGGACGCCGTGCGCCGTGATACCGGAGACCACGCCCTCACCCGCGTCGTGCAGGTTGGGTATGCTGGCGCGGACCACCGGCCCGGGAACCAGCACGGCCCTCTCACCGCGCAGGGTCACCCCGTCGTGCCTGATCCAGACGTTGCCCGCGTACTCACCCGCGGTGAGCAGGATCGTCGCGCCTGGGCCTGCCTCGTCCAGGGCGACCTGGATCGAACCGCCGGGCTGGACCGTTCTGGTTGTGACTCCTCCGCTCCCTGAAGAGAGCGGCTTCTCGCTTTCCCCAGCTGAGGTAGCCGATGTCAGCGACGGCCAAGCCCTGACCGACGCCCTTTCAGGGCGCGAGGAAACACTATCAGGGAGGCGATTCCCCTGCCGGGCAAACCCGGCAGTCCCCTCGTTAGATCCGATGGACATCAGGCGTCCTTCCTGTCGACGTAGACGACGGCGAGGGAGACGAGCAGCCCGTCGCCGCTCCCCCAGCGGGCCGCGCCCGCCACCGGGCCGGCCAGGCGCAGGCGGGCGGCGTCCCGGCAGGCGCCGCGCAGGGTGTAGGCGGCGCCGCCGGTCAGGGCCAGGCCGGTGGCGGCGGTGAGCTCGGCCGCCGCCTCGTCGAGCAGCTCGCCGGTCCAGGCTGGCGGCGGTTCCGGCGTGGCCTCGAAGTCGTGCCAGGTGAAGCCGGGTGGACGGCCGCCGACCGCCTTGATGAAGCTCTCCTTGACCGAGAACGTCGCCGTGCCCGGGCCGAGGTCGCGCTCGGCGACGGTGGTGAGGTGGCGGGTGAAGGTCGCGCCGCCGCGCGCGGCGGCCCTGGCCAGCCGGTCGGCCGCGACGATGTCCACCCCGATCAGGACGGCCGGCGTCATCATCGGCGTGGTCATGCCGGGACCCGTCCGCAGCGGTCCAGGAACGGCTCCAGGATCGCGGTGTACTCGGCGGCCCGCTCGATCATCGGGATGTGGCCGCTGTCCGCCACAACGACGACCTCGGTCTCGGGGTATTCGGCGAGCAGCTCCAGCCAGGGGTCGACGGGGGTCATCCGGTCGTGCCGGCCCCACACGTACGCGGACGGGCAGCGCACCTTGTCCAGCGCGGGCCGTACCTGGTAGCGGCGGGTGGCCTTGATGCTGCGGGCCATGCTGACCATCGCCTCGGGCCGCAGCAGCATGGTGCCGACGCCGTCCATCTGCTCCTGGGTGAAGAACCGCTCCTCGCCGTGGAACAGCGCGGCCATCATCCGGTCGCCGAACTCCGCGCCGACCGGCCGCACGCTGGCTCGCCGGTCGAAGCTGAGGCCGACGTCGGGGTCGGGGGTGAGGCCGGGGGCGCCGCTGACCGCGATGCCGCGCACCCGGTCGGGGTGCCGCCCGGCGAGGTCGATCGCGACCAGCCCGCCGAGCGAGTTGGCGCACACGATGACATCGCCCACGCCGGCCGCGTCGCAGGTTTCGAGGAGCGCGTCGCCGAGCCGTTCGATCGACCCGGCCACCCGCCGGTCCAGGGCGCAGATGGCTTCGTGGGTGCGGAGCACCGGCCGGCCGGCCGCCGCCAGGTGCTGGTAGGGGTGCTCCCAGATCCAGCCGCCGGCGAACAGCGCGGACATGAACACCACGGTCGGCCGGTCGCCGTCCCCCGGCGCGTGCTCGAAGGTGAAGACGGTCATCGCTGCTCCAGTCACAGTAGGGGGACGTCGTCAGGGGTCCACCCACAGCCGCAGGCGGCGCCGTGCTTGACGACGGTGCCGCAGTCGGCGCAGCGGGCGTACTCGCGGATGGCCTCGGGGATCAGGACGCTGGTGAGGGCCCGGGTGCAGAGCCCGGCCTTGAAGAATCGGCGCATCGCCCGCTGGTGCGGCCGGGCGTGCACGGCGCGCACCGACTCCGGCCGGTCGAACGCGGTGAGCGTGTACTTGCGGTCGCCGATGTCGAACGTGGCGACCCCGAGGAAGCCCTTGGAGGTCCGCAGCCCTTTGACGATCTCCACGCTGAGCAGATCCACGTCGGCCGCCTCCGCCTCGTCGCGGACCTCCAGCCAGGTCAGGGTGAACGCGCCGGGCCGGTCGGTACGGCTGCTCGCGGCCCGCGCGCTGACCCCGAACTCGCGCACCTCGTCGGCGGCGGGCACGAACCTGGCCGTGTACCCGAGCGCTTCGGCGACGGCCAGCCGGTCGAAGCAGCGCCGGACCCGCCCGTCGGCGGTGACGAGGTCGGTCCCGGCGAATCGCACGGCGCGGCCGACGGCGGGCATGCCCAGGTAGGTGGCGCGGTGGTCGCCTTCGATGGTCCACCAGACGGTCGCCGCGTCCGCATCGCCGGTCACCTGCTCCACCTGGAGGCGCAGGTTCTTGAAGCGCTCCAGCACCGCCGCCGCGTGCGCGGCCAGCGCGTCACCGGCCAGCGAACCCGCGGTGTCGGGATCCTGGAACCCGGTGACCGCGGCGGCCACGGCGGCGGGATCGGCGTTCCGCCAGGCCTCCAGATGCGCTTCGGCGATCTTCCTGGCGTCCATCACACGTCCTCCGGAAGCCCGGCCGAGGCCACGGCCATCGCCAGGGCCCGGCCGGAGGTGTGGCTGAGCGAGAGCCGGATCCGCTGGTCGGTCCGGGCGGCGAGAGCCGGGCTGAGCCGTACGAAAGGAGGGTGGCCGTCGTTGCAGGCGGCGGTACGGGCGCAGGCGGCGGTGGGCTGGGGCAGGACCTCGACCTGGGCCAGGTGCTCGGCCGTCGGCGGCACCCCGAGCAGGCGCAGGACGGCGCGCTTGGCGGCCAGCCGGCCGGCCCAGTGCTGGAGCGACCTGCCTGCGCCGGAGCGCAGCCGCTCCGCGGGGGTGTAGACGTCCTCGAGCCGCATGCCGTCCAGCAGGTCGTGCGGCAGGGTGAGCCCGGCGAAGCCGACCACGGCGCTACCCCAGCGGTTCATGCCGCCGGCTCCCTGGCCAGGCGGCGCAGCGTGCCGGGGTCGGCCATGCTCAGGCAACGCGCGCCGGTCCGGCGGGACAGCCCGGCCAGCACCTTGCTGTCGCCCACCTCGACGGCGGGCCCGAGCGCGTCCACCACCGCGACGGTGTCCGTCCAGCGGACCCGGCCGGTCAGCTGGGCGATCAGCGAGTCCCTGATCAGTTCGAGATCGGTGGTGGGCCTGCCGGTGACGTTCGGGACGACCGGCACCCGGGGCGGACTCATCGGCGCGGCCCGGACGGCCTCCGCCCATCCCGGCACGGCCGCGGCCATCAGCGGCGAGTGGAACGCGTTGCCCACCGCCAGCTGCACGATCTTGCTGGCGTCGGTGGCCAGCTCGGCCAGCCGGTCCAGCGCCGCCGGCGAGCCGGAGACGACCACGTGTCCCGGCGCGTTCTCAAGCCCGACCACGAGCGGCTCTTCGGCGGTCCCGGCCAGCGCGGCCAATTCCTCGACCCGCTCGACCGGCAGGCCCATCACCGCGCGCATCCCGCCGGTGACGCCGACCCCCGACATCAGCCGCGACCTGGTCTCCACCAGCCGGACCGTGTCGGCCCGCCCGAGCACCCCGGCCGCGTGCAGCGCGGCCAGCTCGCCAACGCTGTGACCGGCCACGATGTCCGGCTCGAAACCCTCTTCTTCGAGTACGGCCAGCGCCGCCAGATTGCACGCGGTCACCGCGATCTGCGCGTGCTCGGTGGCCACCAGCCGATCCAGCGGCCCCCGCACACACAGCGCCGAGATCGGCCGCGCCAGCAGCTCGTCCACCTCGTCGAGCACGGCCCGGGCGACCGGCCGGCGGCGCAGCCAGGCGCCCATGCCGACCCGGACGGTGCCCTGACCGGGGAACAGGTAGCCGAGCATCAGAGCCGCCGGCGCGGGCGTCGCTCGGCCTGCGCGGAGTCCTCGGTGCCGAGGAAGCCCAGCAGCAGCTTGTTGACCACCTCGGGGGCATCGAGCGGAATCCAGTGACCGGCGTCCTCCACCCGCTCGTACCGCCACGGGCCCTTCACGAACTTGGCCGAACCGAGCATGCCCTCCTCGCGGAGCGCCCGGTCGCCGGCCCCCCAGATGCCGAGGGTCGGGGCCAGGATGGGCGGGAACGGCCGGGCGGGCCGCAGCTCCGACTCCGGCGAGCGGTTCGCGCGGTACCAGTTCAGCCCCGCGGTCAGCGCGCCGGGGCGGGCCATGTCGCGCAGGTAGCGGTCGTAGTCGCCGTCCCTGCCCATGATCTCCTTGAACAGCCGCCAGCCGTTGCGGCGCAGCAGCTCCTCGCTGATCCCGGGGAACTGGTAGAGCAGCATGTACCAGGAGGCGGCGCGCTGCTCGATGGACGGGTTCGCGAACACCCCCGGGTGGCCGACCGACAGCACGGCCAGGTGGTCGATCCGGCGCGGCATCAGGAACGCGTACATCCAGGCGATGGCCGCGCCCCAGTCATGGCCGACCACGTGCGGGCGGCGGATGCCGAGCTTGGTGGTGAGCGCGACGATGTCGTTGACGATCGTCTGCATGCCGTACGCCTCGATCTCCTGCGGCTTGGAGGAGTCGCCGAAGCCGCGCAGGTCCGGCGCGATCACCCGGAAGCCGCCCTCGGCGAGCGCCGGGATCTGGTGCCGCCACAGGTAGGAGGAGTCGGGGTAGCCGTGCAGCAGGATGACGGGGTCGCCCTCGCCCGCCTCGACGTAGGCGATGTCGACGTCGTTGACGCGCACCGTCTTCTTCTCAGTCATGCCGTCTCCCTGAACAACCGCTCCGCGAAGAACTCGCTGAATCCGAACTCGGGCACATCCTCGGGGGCCACCATGTTCAGCAGGCCCGTGACCTGGGCGGCGAAGTTCTTCGCCATCAACCGGCGGGCCCGCCGCCGGCGCTCGACCGCCACCTCGCCGAACTCCACGTGCAGCCGGCTGACGATGTCGGCGCCGAACGCGAGCCGGTCCAGCCGGAACTGGCGTTCTGCCACGTACGGATCGAACGCCGCCGGCGACCAGTCGTCGGAGCCGAGCAGGATGTCGCACACGGTCCGGGAGTCGCGCATCGCGCAGGACAGGCCGGTACCGAGCACGGTGTCGGCGTTGCCGGCCTCGTCGCCGATCAGCACCACGCCCTCGGCCAGCGGCGGCCCCTCCGGCACGCTCGACACCGACGGCCACACCGACAGCGGCCCGGCCGGGATCGCCTCGGTGACGGCCTTGCCGCGGTCGGGCAGGCAGTCGAGCTCGAACGCGGCCAGGAAGCGTTCGACGCCGCCCTCGCCCCGGTAGCGCAGCTTGTTCTCGGCGGGGAAGTTCAGGTAGAGGCGGGCGCGGCCGTACCCCTGCGGGAAGACCATGAACATCACGTCGCCCTCGGTGCCCATGGCCTGCACGTCGGCCGGCCAGGAGTCCAGGCCCTCGACCATCATGCCGCCGCCCCAGTGGTGCATGGAGTTGCGCATGGTGACGCCGATCTGCCGCCCGATCGTGCAGCCGCGTCCGGTCGCGCCGAGCACCAGCCGGGGGCGGATCTCGTGCTCGCCCTCGGGGGTCTTGTAGGTGACGACGGGTTCCCGCCCGGCGGTGACGTTGATCCGGGACGCGTCCATCACCAGGCGGGCGCCGGAACCGGCGGCCTGGGTGGCCATCAGCTCGCACACCGCGTGGTGCGGGAACGACATCGGGCCGCCGATGCCGGGGATGAACCGGGTCATGTCCACGGCTTCGACCTCGTCGTCGGCGACCGCCTCGTCCCAGGTCATCCACTCCCGGATCTCCCAGCCGCCGCCCGCGCCGAAGCAGTCGTACACGCCGAGCCGCTGCGCCTCGCGGATGCCCCAGGGGGCCAGCCACTCGCCGCGGACCAGGTCGTGGTAGGCGGCCTGCTTCTCCAGCAGCACCACGTCCAGCCCACCGGCGGACAGCTTGCAGGCCGCCGACGCGCCCGCGATGCCACCTCCGACGATCACGACATCGGTCATGCCTCCCACCTCTCCCAGTACGTGCGTTCCTTCGCGCTGGCCCGATCGGCCGGGCGGAACCCGGTGCCCACCGTGTAGGCGACCGGGATCATGCAGACCTGCGTGACCCCGGACGGGATGCCCAGCAGCTCGCCGACCTGCCGCTCGTGCGGGACGTGCATGCAGGTGATCGTGCTGCCGAGGCCACGGCTGCGCAGCGCCAGCTGGAAGGACCAGATGGCGGGGAAGATCGAGCCGTAGAAGATGCTGGCCCGCATCGGGCCGAGCCGGACGTGGTGGCCCGGGTCCTGCGGCGGCTTGGTCGACATGCGCTCCCGCCAGGCGGCGTCGATCGCCTCGGTGTCCGGCGGGCGGCCGAGCACGCACGGGATGACCAGGATCGGCACCCGCGCGATCGTCTCGGCCAGCACGACCACCGACTCGTTGTTGCGGCGCGCCTGCGCCGTGTTCCGCCGCCGCCCGGCGTTGGTCCACACGTCGTTGCGGTGGAACAGCCAGGACGACAGCGTCATCTCGGCGATCTTCTCCTTGACCGCCGGTTCGCTGATCACCATCCAGCGCCAGTTCTGGTGGTTGTTGGCGGTGGGCGCCTGGACGGCGACCTCCAGCGTCTCCTCGACGATCTCTCTGGGCACCGGGCGGTCCAGATCCAGGCGGCGGCGTACGGACCGGGTCGTGGTCAGCAGCCTGTCCGTCTCGCCCACGTCGAAGGGGGTCATACCGCCCCCAGCAGGACCGCGCCGCGCACCGATCCCGGCGCGGAGCTGAGCACGAGCGCCCGCCCGGGCGGTTCCGGCAGGTTCGGTTTGCTCAGGTAGTCCGCCAGCCCGCCCGCCGCCGGAGTGGTCAGACCGGTCAGCGCGGGGGCGACCCCGTCCCTGATCGCGAGCGCGGCCAGCGCGATGTTGAGCGCCCCGGTCGCGGCCTGGCAGTCGCCGGTGAGCCCGGCCGACGCGGTCAGCGGCACGCCGGGCAGCGCGGCGAGCACCGACGCGGCCTCCTCAGCGTCGCCGCCGCCGATGACCAGCTCTGGCCGCTCATCCCAGGTGGGCCCGTCGGCGTGGCTCGTGCCCAGCACCCGCGCGTAGGGCGTCCCGCCCCGCGCCGCGCAGTGCTCGGCCGCCTCCACCACGAACGCCACCGCCGCGGATCCGGGCACGCTGCCCGAATCTCGGTCGTACGGCGACACGAACGCGCCCTCGGGCACCGCCCCGACATGCTCGTCCGCGGCCACCACCAGGACGACGTCCGCCTTGCCCGCTCTGATCATCTCCAGCGCGCAGTCCAGCGCGATCGACGCCGACGCCCCGCCGTTGCAGATCGTCGTGGTCGGCCCGCGCAGCCCGAGGGTCTGGCAGACCGCGCCGCCGGTGGCGTTCAGCACCACGTTGGAGAAGCTCAGCACGGCCGGTTTGTTGGGGTTGACCGCGATGCTGTCGTCGAACCCGCCGGTGCTCTCGGCCGACCCGGCGCCGGTGGCGAACACCAGACCGACGTCGTCGAGCTCCTTGCGCGGCAGCTTCAGCCCCGCGTCCTCCCAGCTCAGCCGGGAGGCCGCGATCGCCATCCTGGACAGGTTGTTCATGTGCCGCCAGAGCGAGCGGGGCGCGAACGTCCTGCCCTCCAGGGATGGCCGCGCGCCGAGCGCCTGCCGCCCGGCCAGGATCGCCTCGGTGGTCTCGGCGATCCCGACCCCCAGCCCGCTGACCGGCCCGAGCCCGGTGATAACGGCCTCCCGCTGGGGCAACTCCTCGTACGCCCGGTCCGGGCCGGGCGTGGTCAGGATCAGCGAGACGTTGTTCCCGCCGAACGCGTAGTTGTTGGACACCACCGTGTCGATCGGAAGCTTCCGCGCCACGTTCGGCACGAAGTCCAAATCACCCGGTACGGCATCCGCCGCGAAGCCGATCGTGGGCGGCGCGATGCCGTCCCGCAGGGCGAGCACCGCGGCGACCGCCTCGACCGCGCCGGCCGCGCCCAGGGTGTGGCCGACGAACGACTTGATGCTGCTGGTCGGCACCTGCCCGGCGCGCGGCCCGAAGACCGTGCGCATGACCTTGGCCTCCATCGCGTCGTTGGCCGGGGTGCCGGTGCCGTGCCCGCTGACGTAGCCGACGTCGCCGGTGGTCAGTCCGGCGTCGGCGAGCGCCCGCCGCATCGCGGACGTGCCGCCCCGGCCGGTGGGGTCGGGGGCGGTGGCGTGGTAGGCGTCGGCCGACAGGCCGTACCCGGCGACCTCGGCCAGCGGCACCGCGCCCCGGGCCAGGGCCAGATCCAGCGGCTCCAGCAGCAGGAACGCGGCCCCCTCGCCGAGGTTCAAGCCGTCGGAGTGGCTGTAGGGACGGCAGGGTCCGGTGCTCAGGGCCTTGAGCCCGGCGAAGCCGGCGTAGGTGCCGAACAGCAGCGGGTCGACGCCGCCGGCGAGGACGGCGTCGGCCGCGCCGGTGAGGATCTTGTCCTTGGCCAGGCCGACCGCGTTGCCGCCGGCCGCGCAGGCCGTCGACACCAGGATGCGCGGGCCGCGCAGGCCCAGCCGGTCGGCGAGCACGTCCTGGGTGCGGTGCATGGGCTGGTAGTGGCCGGCCGCGTCCGGGGTGGCCTGGCATTTGCCGAGGATCATCCCGAACCGGGCGGCGTCGATGCTGGTCAGCCCCGCCTGGGCGACCGCCTGGCGGGCCGCGATCAGGGCCAGCCTGGCGGTGCGGTCCAGGGCGGCGTCGGACTCGGGCAGTTGCCGGTTGATCCACTCGTCCGGGACCTGGCCGGCGTACCTGGCCTCGAAGACCGCGAAGGCCGGGTCCTGGATGGGGGTGAGGCCCCCCTGGCCGGTGGTGAGCCGGTGCCAGAATTCGGCGGGGTCGCGGCCGATGGCACAGATGACTCCAAGGCCGGTGACGACGACGGGCCGCAGCGCCATGCTGGTCTCCTTACCTGGCGGAACCGATCAGATGATCGGGATGCTCCAGCTCTTGGGCACGATGTAGGGGCTGGTCAGCGTGGTCACACCGGTGCCCTCGACGGTGAACTCCAGACCGGCGGCGGCCAGCTCGGCGGCCACCCTGGCCAGGCCGAGGGTCGCGCCGAGGCCGACGCTGCGGACCGCGAGCACCACCTCGCCGACGTCCTCGCCGCCGGCCAGGACGCGCGCGCCCGGCTCGGGCACGGTGCCGCCGCCGGAGAAGCCGACGGTCCTGCGTCCCTGTCCGGACTCGAACGCGGCGAGCACGGCCTCCTTGCCGACGAAATCGTCCTTGGTGACGTCGACCAGCCAGTTGGCGCCGATCTCGATCACGTTCGCGCCGCCGGCGGTCTCCAGCCTGGGGATCGGCTGGCGCACCTCCAGCATGGCCAGCTCCAGCGCCTCCTGCCCGGCGGCGGTGACGTGCTCCAGGGAGGCCTGCCACAGGTCGGCGGCGGACTCGATCGGCACGATCATCTGGTAGCCGTACTCGCCGGTGAACCCGGTCCTGGCGAAGATGATCTCGATGTCGTTCCAGACGGTGTCCGCTACCGCCTCGAACGGCAGCGAGGCCAGCTCGCCGTCGATCAGCCGGCCGACCACGCCCCACGCGTACGGGCCTTCGAGCCCGAGCACGGTCAGGTCGCCGGACCGGTCGGTGATCTCCACACCCTCGTCGTTGTTGGCCCGCAGGTGCTCGATCAGCCGGTCACCGGCCCCGACCGAGCTCTCCAGCAGCAGTCCGTTCTCCCGGCCGAACGCCAGGACCTGGTCGACGACCTGCCCGCTGTCGTCCAGCACCAGGCTCATCATGCAGCGCTCGGAGGTGAGGTACTCGACGTCGCGGGCCAGCAGCCGCTGCGCGAAGTCCACGGCGGCGGGGCCGCTGATCTCGATCAGCCGGTGCCCGCTCAGGTCGAGCAGCGCGGCCCGGTCCCTGAGCACCTGGTACTCATCCGGCAGGTCGCCGAAGCGGAGCGGGACGGAGGCGTCACCGACCTGGCCGTAAACGGTGTCCCCCGGATGCACATGCGCGAGGACGGTAGTCATTGCTCACACCTTTCGTACGGCGGTGTTGCCCGCCGGATCAACGATCGTGAGGATTCCTTCGGCCGCGACCTGGCCGTCGACCCGGGCCGAGACCCGGAATTCGGCGAAGCCCGCGCCGCCCCCGGTCCGCTCGGCGGTCAGGGCGAGCTGGTCGCCGGGCACGACGGGGCGGCGGAACCGCATCGACCTGACCCCGGCCAGGTAGCTGATCCGGCTGGCCCCGGACAGGGCGAAGACCAGCCCGGCGAGCTGCGCCAGCGCCTCGATGATCACCACGCCGGGCAGCACCGCCTCGGTCGGGAAGTGCCCCTGGAACCACAGCTCGGTCCCGGTGACGTTCTTGGTGGCCGTGCCCTTCGTGCCCGGCTCGACCCTGCCGACCCGGTCCAGCAGCAGCATCGGCCAGCGATGCGGCAGCACGTCGCGGATCTGATCGTTGGTCAGCCCCGTGATGGGGGCCACCTCTGTGATCGTCATGCGGTTGCCTTGAGCTGCGGATTGACCTCGTCGGCGAGGCGGGAGACGGACCCGAAGACGGCCATCTCGCTGTCGTACAGGGCCACCCCGAACTCGGCCTCGATCGCGACGTACAGCTCCAGCACGTCCAGGCTGTCGAGTTCGAGGCCGCGCCCGAAGAGCGGCTGGTCGTCGGTGATCCAGTCGGGCTCGATCTCCAGGTCGAGGCGGGACACGATCATCTTCTTGATCTGGGTGCACGTCTGCTGGCGCTCGGCGGCCTTGGCGCGCAGCTCGTCGATGGTCATCTGTCCTCCAGGTTGGGGGTACCGGGGTCTTCAGCCGAGGCCGCCGCCGTGGGCGACCACGACAGCGCCGGAGATGTAGGACGCCTTGTCCGAGGCGAGGAAGCTGACGATCGAGGCGATCTCCTCGGGCCGCCCCATCCGGCCCAGCCGGATGCGGGACTCGTACTGCTTCCTGATCTCGGCGGGCACCCTGCGGGTCATGTCGGTGGCGACGAAACCGGGCGCGACGACGTTGGCGCGCACCCCGTGCGGGGCGGCCTCGTTGGACAGCGCCCGGGTGAACGCGATGATCGCGCCCTTGGACGCCACGTAGTTGGTCTGGCCGGGGAAGCCGCCGTCCAGGCCGCTGGTCGAGGACAGCGTCACGATCGCGCCGCTGCGCTGGTGCTGCATGAGCCGCAGGCCTTCCCGGCAGCTCAGGAACGTGCCGGTCATATTGATGTCCATCGGCTTGCGGAACTGCTCCAGGTTCATCGCGACGAGGTAGCGGTCCAGGGTGATGCCGGCACTGGTCACCAGGACGTCCAGCCGGCCGCGGGTGGTGCGGATGTCGCGGAACATCTGCCGCACCGCGTCCTCATCGGTCACATCCGCCTGTACGGCCGTCCCGGTGCCGCCGCGCTCCTCGATGAGGGCGACGACCTCCTTGGCGTCCGCCTCGGAGCGGGCGTAGTTGACGATGACGTGCGCGCCCTCGGCGGCGAGGTCGAGCGCGACGGCCCGGCCGATGCCGCGGGAACCGCCCGTAACCAGGGCCACGGAGCCTTCGGCAAAGAGACCTTCAGGAGAGAGACCTTCAGGAGAGAGCATCATCGTCTCCAGATTCGCGGGACAATCACACTGCAAATAGTCCGTATCTTCACGAATCAAGCTACTAAGGCGCGATATCACGCCTGTATCACCGAGTTATCCCAGGATTGACGCGCATTAGCGGATATATGACTCTGGCGCAATGGACGAGCTGCGCAGCGAAAAAGTTGAAGTTTTGATCGTCGGCGGCGGCCCGGTCGGGCTGGCCGCGTCCATCGAGCTGTCCCGGTACGGAATATCGTCGCTGCTCGTCGAAAGGCACCCGGGCACCTCCCTTTTCCCGAAGGCGCGGCTGGTCTCCACCCGGACCATGGAGATCCTGCGCGCCTGGGGCCTCCAGGAGGAGGTGGAGCGGGCCGGCATGCCGCGCGAGGACGTGCTGGCGGTCGGCGTCGGCACCTCGCTGAGCGCCGACGACTACCTCCGCAAGGCAGCGGCCATCGCCGAGGACGCGGCGCAGAGCCCGACCTACACCTATCTCTGCTCGCAGGACATCCTCGAAGTGATCATGCGCAGGCTCGCCGAGTCGGCCGGTGACGTGCGCTTCGGCACCACCATGACGGACCTGTGCGTCGACCGGGACGGAGTCGAGGCGGTGGTGGAATCCGGCGGTGCCGCCACCAGGGTCAGCGCCCGCTACCTGATCGCCGCCGACGGCAGCCGCAGCGGCATCCGCGAGCGGCTCGGCATCGCCGTCGAGGGCCCGCCCCCGCTCGGCCACATGGTCAGCATCATGTTCGACGCCGACTTCGACTTCCTGCCCCCCGGCCGCCGGGCCGCCCTCTCCTTCGTCCGCAGCACCCCGGGTGGCGCGATCGAGGCGGTCGACAACCGCCGCCGCTGGATCATGCAGACCGGGTACGACCCCGCCAAGGGCGGCAGCGCCGACGACTTCACCGAGGAGTACTGCCTGGCCGCGGTGCGCTCGGCGATCGGCATCCCCGATCATCCGGTCCACATCGTCGGCGTGATGCCCTGGCTCCAGCAGGCCGTGGTGGCCGCCGAGTTCGCCAGGGACCCGGTCTACCTGGTCGGGGACGCCGCGCACGTGGCCACCCCGCAGGGCGGGTTCGGCATGAACTGCGGCATCCAGGACGCGCACAATCTGGCCTGGAAGCTGGCCGCCGTCCTGCGCGGCACGGCTGGCCCGGAACTGCTGGCCACCTATGCGGTGGAACGCCGCCCTGTCGCGGCCCGTACCGTGGACGAGAGCCTGGTCAACGCCATGATCACGTTCCGGATGATGGCCGGGCTGCTGTCCATGCACGAGGCGATCGAGCAGCAGGCGGGGCGGCGCGGGTCGGAGGGTCTGGTGCTGGGATTCCACTACGAGTCGGCCGCCGTCGTGCCGGATGGCACGCCGGAGCCCGCGCCGGCGGATCCGTACCGGACGTATGTGGCGACCGCGCGGCCGGGGCACCGCGCGCCGCATGTCTGGGTGTCGCCGGGGGTGTCCACGCTCGACCTGCTCGGCCCGTCGTTCACGCTGCTCACCGCGCCAGGGAGCGGGTGGGCGCGGGCCGCGGCGGAGGTGGCGGTCGTGGAGATCGATTCGACCGAGTGGGCCGAGGAGTACGGGGTCGGCGCCGCCGGCGCGGTTCTGGTGCGCCCCGACGGCCATGTCGGGTGGCGCACCCAGAACGCGGATTTCGCCGAGCTGGAGAAGGCGCTGAGCGTCATCCTGGCCAGGTCGTGACGTGCCTGCCCCGGGAGCGCATCCGGGCCGCGCCCATCCGCAGCCGCAGCGGGTTGCCGAAGGAGTGCGCCAGCAGGTCGGTCACGGCCTGCGCCTCGACCTTGCCGACCAGCAGATCGGCCAGCTCCCTGGCGGCCTCGGTGCCGAGCGGGCGGACGAACTCGCGGTGCGCGCCCTGCCGGGCGACCAGCTCGTCCAGCGGATTGGTGCTGGTCACGAGCACCCGGCAGTTCGCGCCGCCGGGCAGCAGCGGCAGCACCTGGGCGCCGTCCCTGGCCCGGTCCAGCACCACGACCAGCCGGCGGCGGGCCGTCCAGCTGCGGAACAGCGCGACCTTCTCGGCGCGGTCGGCGGGGAGGTCGGAGCGGGGCACGCCGAGCGCGCGCAGGAACCGGTCCAGCACGACGGGGGGCTCGGCCTCGTCCAGGTCGGCGAAGAGGTGGCCGTCGGGGAACCAGTCGGCCCGATCGTGCGCCCACTGCAACGCCAGCGCGGTCTTGCCGACGCCGACCGGGCCGCTCAGCACGGTCGTGCCGGGCAGCGCCACCTCGGGGTCGGGCCGCAGCACCGCGTCCAGCGCGGCCATCTCCTCACCCCGCCCGACGAACGGCACGACCCGCGGCGGGAGCTGGGACGGCACGACCATCCCGGCCCGGGGCACGGGCTGCCGCATCAGGCTGGACTCGTCGCGCAGGATCTGCTCGTGCAGGTGGCGCAGCGCGGGGCCGGGCTCCAGGCCGATCTGGTCGCGCAGGTAGCGGCGGGTCTCCTGGTAGGTGCGCAGCGCGTCGGCGCGGCGGCCGGCCCGGTAGTGGGCCAGCATGAGCAGGGCCCGGACCCGCTCCCGGAACGGGTGCTCGGCGACCAGCGCCAGCAGTTCTGGAATCACCTGGTGGTGCTGGCCGAGCTCGATCTCCAGCTCCAGGCAGGCCTCGGCGGCCTCCAGCCGGGACTCCTCCATCCGGGCCACGTCGTAGCGCAGGCCCCGGATGTCCTCGAACGGGTTCCCGCGCCACAGCGCGAGCGCCTCCCGCAGCAGCCGGACCGCCTCTTCCCGGTTCTTGCCCGCGACCTCGCTGCGGGAGCGGGCCACCAGGGCCCGGAACTGCAGCCAGTCGACGCTGTCGGGGGCCGGGCGGATCAGGTAGCCGGGGCTGGACGTCTCGATCGCGCCGGCGCCCAGGATGCGGCGGAGCCGGGACACGCAGATGGCGATCTGGCGGCGCGCGCTGCGCGGGGCGGACCCCGCCCAGACCGTCTCGATCAGGCGGTCGACGCTGACCACGCGGCCCGCGTTGAGCACCAGGCTGGCCAGGATCGCCAGTTCGCGGCTGGCGCAGATCTGCAGCTCGGCGCCGTCCCTGAGCACCTGCATGGGGCCGAGCAGGCGGAATCTGAGGCCCTCGTCCATCATCGGGCCCGCACAGGTATCGAGAAATTTCCACATGGTAGGGAAATTGCTAGTAGGGAAGGTATTACACTGCCGTCATGCGGAGGTAACATGAAGCGATATTTTTGCGCCATTTAAGAATCTCTCCCGCAGATTGCTGGAGGGGGATCCGCTACTTCCGAACCTAATGAATAGGCCTGCTATCCCGGCACCCCTAGGCGCCCCCTGACAGCCCCCTGCGGCCGGCGCCCGATAAGGGTTCCCCTATTTCTCCGGGAACCAGCGGCGTTCGGACCGCCGCTTGTACGCTTTTGACCGGGCTTTGACCGGCGCAGGCTATCAATGGAATCAACCGGCGCGCTAAGGGGGCCAATTGCGTTACACGAGGCTCGGGCGGGACGGCCCGATGATCTCCAGTATCGGGCTCGGCACGCTCGCGCTGTCCGGGGCGTACGGGCCGGTGGACCCCGGCGACGCGTTCGACCTGATCGGCCGCGCGCTGGACGCGGGCGTCAGCTTCGTCGACACCGCCGACCAGTACGACGACGGCCAGGTCGAGCGCCTGATCGGCCGGGCGGTCGCGAGCCGCCGCGAGGAGATCGTCATCGCCACCCGGGGCAGCGGCACCGCGCAGGCGTGCGAGGCGTCGCTGAAACGGCTCGGCGTCGACGCCATCGACCTCTACTACCTGCGCCCGCAGCAGGACGCCCCGATCGAGGAGGGCATGTCCCAGCTGGCCGACCTGGTCAAAGCCGGAAAGATCCGCCATGTCGGCCTGTCCAACGGCTCGCTGCGGCAGCTCCGCGAGGCCCATGCCGTGCATCCGGTCGCCGCGCTCGCGGTGGAGTACTCGCTGTGGGGGCTGCGCGCCGAGCCCGACCTGCTGGCCGAGGTCCGGCAGCTGGGCATCAGCGTGGTGGCCGCGCGCCCGGTCGGCCGGGGGTTCCTCACCGGCCGCATCCGCTCCGCCGACCAGCTGACGCCCGGCGACTGGCGGCACCGCGACCCCCGCTTCCAGCCCGCCAGCCTGCGCCGCGAGCTGGGCCCGCTGCGCGAGGTCGAGGATGTCGCCGCCCGGCTGGACCTGGGCGCGGGCCGGCTCGCGATCGGCTGGCTGCTGTCCCAGGGCGAGCACGTCGTCCCGGTGCCGAGCACCCGCGACCAGGTGCACCTGGAGATGAACCTCGCCGCCTCCGAAGTCACCCTCGCCCCTGACATCCGGGACAAGCTCGGCCTGATCTTCCCGCCTGGGGCGGCGGGTCAGTCCGACTCCCTCCTGCTCTGAGCCGGGATCAGCGATGCGGCCAGCGCCTTGTTGACCGCGTCGATCCGGGAGACCGCGTTGAGTTTCACGAAGATGTTCCGCATGTGCCGCTTCACGGTCGCCTCGGCGAGCCCGAGCCGGCGGGCGATCTGCAGGTTGCTCAGCGCCTGCGCCGCCAGCTGCAGGATCTCCTTCTCCTTGTCGGTCAGCACCCCCGCCTGCGGGCCTTCCACCTGAGCCAGGCTGGTCCGGGACACGGCGAGCACGACCCGGCCCGGGTCCTCGTACACGCTCCGGACGGCCGCGATCAGCTCGTGCCGGTGGATGCTCTTGAGCAGGTAGCCGCTGATCCCGGCCGCCAGCAGGCGGGTGAGCAGCTGCGGGCCGTCGTACATGCTCAGAATGATGATCTGCGTGCACGGCGACAGCGCCCGGATGCGGGTGACGGTCTCGGTCACCTCGTCGCCGGGGATCTCGACGTCCAGCAGCACCACGTTCGGGCGGGTGTCCTCGACCAGTTGTACGGCGTCTGCCGAGTTGCCCGCCTCGCCGACGATGACCAGGTCGGCGGTGGATTCGAGGATCTCGCGCAGGCCCTCCCGGAACAGGGCGTGGTCGTCCACGAGCGCGACCGAGATCTTGCCGTCAGAGCTGCTCGGGCTCACGTGACTGCCTCTTGAGCGGGATGAACAGCTCGACCAGGCAACCGTTGCCCGGTTCGCTGGTGATCGCCAGCCGGCCGCCGAGCAGCTCGGCCCTTTCCCGCATCGAGGTCAGCCCGACCCCGCCGTTGCGGACCCTGGGCCGGGACGGCTCGAAGCCCCGGCCGTTGTCCTGCACGAACGCCTGGAGCACATGCGGGGCGATGTCCACCCGCATCAGGATCACCGTCGGCGTGCCGTGGGTCAGCGCGTTCCTGGTCGCCTCGCGGATGATCAGGAAGGACTCGTCCAGGACGCGCGGCTCGGCCCACGACTCGTCGCCGTTCACGTCCAGGCCGACCGAGACCGTGTCCTCCTCGACCGCTTCGAGGAAGCCGAGCAGCGCCTTCTCCAGGCTCTTGACCGGCACCTGCGGGTGCAGCTCCGAGGTGATCTGGCGGAGGTTCTCCATCGCCTCCCTGATCGCCTGCTGGGCGACCCCGATCTTGATGGCCGCCCGGGCCGGGTCGGTGCCGCGGTGCAGCTCCGACAGTGCGAGCTGCTGGTGGGCGACGCTGATGCCATGGCCGATGCGGTCGTGCAGCTCGCGCGCGATCCGGCGCCGCTCCTCCTCCTGCACCTCCTGGACCTGGTTGAGCAGGAACCCCGTGTAGCTCTCGGAGGCCTCCCTGACCCGGCGCGACAGGCTCTCCTCCATGCCGGTGGCGACCAGCGCGAACGTGTCGGAAGGGCGATCGGAATCGGCCGCTATTCGCCGCGCCAGATGCGTCAGCGCGGACTTGAAGAAAAGTGAGCCCGCCTCAAGAGAGGCCCTCGGATGAACTCCGGAAGCGGCCCTACTGATGCCGACTTCCCAGGCGTGAAATTTATAAAGGTCGTTGACCTGCACTTTTCCGGTGCGTAGCGTCGCGGCCACGTCGTCGAGGACGTACTGGGCGGTCATAAGAGCCTGGCGGATGGCGCTCGGATCCGCGGAGAGCGCGTTACCGGTGGCTTGCAGCTCCGACTCGAATTCCGCAAGGATTTCGGCCCGGCACGCATCTACGAATCTCGCTGGATCGCTCCCGGCCGCGAATTCAGCACCCAAGGAAGCCCCTCCGCTTTGGGACGCGTGAGACCCTTACTATCTCTCACTTACGTCTGCAAAGCAACATATCGTGTCAGATATTGGAGAACAGGACGGTAATGTGAACGATATGTTGTGTGGCCATGAACGCTCGGTAAGGTCTGCGCCGGCGGCTCCGATCGGCGCCGGCATCCGCCGCGCGGCCGGCCAGGGTGACCGCCACCGCGCCGACGAGCATGGCCAGCGCGGCCCAGGCGAGCGGCACCCCGAGGGCCAGGCTGACCACGCAGAATGACGCCGCCAGGATCAGCGCGGCGGCCGACATGACATTGCTGGTCACCCTCGCGCCGCAGGTCACGGCTATGGTGCGCCGGCCGGCGGCGGCGTCCCCCGCGATGTCGGACAGGTCCTTGGCCGGCACGCCGACGAGCGTCATCCAGCAGGTCGCGGCCACCGCGAACATGATGAGCGGGATCGGCGTGGACTCGCCCGTGCCGCCGATGACCACGGTGAACCCGCCCCAGTAGGCCAGCAGCCCCGACCCGCAGAGCACCACGATGGTGCCGCCGGATCGGCTCTTCAGGTGGAACGGCGCGCCCGAGTACAGGTACCCGAGGACCAGATTGGCCGCGATCACCCAGGTCATCGCGCCGGGCAGCCCGGCGGTGGCCACCAGCGACACGACCGCGGCGGCCGCGGCGACCCAGGCCGCCACGCGCGGGTCCAGGTCGCCGCGGGCGATCGGCCGGCGGGACCCGTTCACCTGGTCCTCGGTGACGTCCGAGACCCCGTTCCCGACGTAGATCGCGAAGATCGACAACACCCAGGCGGCGCCGCCCTGCAGCACCTCCGCCGGTACCGGGGCGACGGCGACCGGCAGCGCCAGCATCGCCCCCGCCAGGAACCTCAGCATGGACACGGCCAGCACGGCCGGCCGGGCCTCGACCACGCAGAATCGCAGCACTCGCGCCGCGCTCATGAGGGCGGAGGTGCCGGACGCCCGGCCCGATGCCCATGTACTTGCCATGACCGGATTGTTACGCCGGGACGGTCATCCGTTAAGGGGATAATCCGAGAGTTGTAGGCCGGAATACAACTTTGGATACCCCCCCTTACCACTCCGGGCTACTTTCCCTGAACTGCTGATTCCCGGTCTTGTCGGGTGGGGGTGACCCTTATTAGCTTGGGGCCAGCGGAATAAGGGTCGTACAACTTTCAACAAGACCTTAGGGAATCAGATGCCGGATTTCAAGCTGCTGGGCCCGACCGAGGTGCTGGACGGCGACGGCCATTCTCGCACCCCCGGTGGCCCCAAGCTCCGGCAGGTGCTGGCGCTGCTGGCGCTCAATGCGGGAAAAGTCGTCAGCGTCGACGTCTTCGTCACGGAATTGTGGGGCGAGGTCGCCAAGAAGGCCGAGATAAAGACGCTGCAGACGCATATCTACCATCTGCGCCAGGTGCTGGCCGGCGGCATCGTCGCCACCCAGGCGCCCGGCTACGCGCTGCGGGTCGATCCGCACCGGGTCGACGCCCTGGTCTTTCCCCGCCTGGTCGACCGGGCCGCCGAGCACCAGCAGGCGGGCGACCATCGGGCCGCCGAGCTGGTCCTCCGCGACGCGCTGGCCATGTGGACCGGGCCGGCGCTGGCCGATGTGCGGCTCGGGCCGGTGCTCGCGCCGTACGCGACGGCCCTGCACGAGCGGCGGCTGCGCGCGCAGGAGATGCACATGGACGCCAGGATCAGCCTGGGCCTGCACGGCGAGGTCATCGAGGAGCTGCGCATGCTGGTCGCCGCCCATCCACTCAACGAGAACTTCCACGCCCAGCTCATCACCGCGCTCAGCCACACCGGCCGGCGCACCGACGCGCGGCACGCCTACGAAGGGCTGCGCGCGCTCCTGCACGCCGAACTCGGCGTCGGGCCGTCATTCGCCATCCCCGATCCGCACGTCAGGAGCCATCCAGGAAAGGAAATCCGACGATGAAGGGTGTCGAGCGTTATTCCGGATTCACCCCCCTAGCTCTGACCGACCGCACCTGGCCGGGAAACCGCATCACCGCGGCGCCGCGCTGGCTCTCCACCGACCTCAGGGACGGCAACCAGTCGCTCGCCGATCCGATGACACCCGAGCGGAAACTCCTGATGTTCGACCTCCTGGTCGGGATCGGCTACAAGGAGATCGAGGTCGGTTTCCCGGTGGCCAGCCAGAGCGACCACGACTTCGTCCGGATGCTGATCGAAGGCGACCGGATCCCGGACGACGTCCGGATCACCGTGCTCACCCAGGCCCGCGAAGACCAGATCCGGCGCACCGTCGAGTCCGTGCGCGGCGCGAGCCGCGCGCTCGTGCACATCTACAACGCGACCTCTCCCCTGTTCCGCCGCACCGTGTTCAACCTGGGCCGGGCGGGCGTGCGGGACCTCGCCGTCCAGGGCACCCGGACGATGCTGGAGCACGCCGAGCGGGTGCTGCGCGACTGCGACCTGGCCTTCCAGTACTCCCCCGAGCTGTTCAACGAGACCGAAGCCGACTTCGCCCTCGAGGTGTGCGAGGCCGTCATGGACGTCTGGCAGCCCGAGCGCGGGCGCGGCATCATCCTCAACTTCCCGACGACGGTCGAGCGGTCGCTCCCGAACGTCTTCGCCGACCAGATCGAGTGGCTGCACCGCAACCTGTCCAGGCGCGAGCACGTCTGCCTGTCGGTGCACCCGCACAACGACCGGGGCACCGGGGTCGCCGCCGCCGAACTGGCCCTGCTGGCCGGCGCCGAGCGGATCGAAGGCTGCCTGTTCGGCAACGGCGAGCGCGCCGGCAACGTCTGCCTGGTCACGCTCGCGATGAACCTGTACAGCCACGGCGTCGACCCCGGCATCGACTTTTCCGACATCAACGCGGTCCGGCGCACGGTCGAGCGGTGCACCGGGCTGCCGGTCCACCCGCGTCACCCCTACGGCGGCGATCTCGTCTACACCGCGTTCTCCGGGTCGCACCAGGACGCCATCAAGAAGGGGTTCGACGCGCTCGAACGGCAGGCCGCCGAGACCGGGGTGCGCCCGGACGCGCTGCCGTGGCAGGTGCCGTACCTGCCGGTGGATCCCAAGAACGTGGGCCGCACGTACGAGGCGGTGGTCCGGGTGAACGGGCAGTCCGGCAAGGGCGGCGTGGCGTACATCATGAGCGCCTGGCACGGCCTGAACCTGCCGCGCGGCCTGCAGGCCGACCTGTCCGCCCGGGTGCAGCGGCAGGCCGACGCGGGCGGCGGCGAGCTGAGCCCGAGCCGGATCGGCGCCCTGTTCGCCGAGGAGTACCTCTACCACGGCGATCCGTCCGATCCGCTCCAGGTGGGCCGCGAACCGCTCGCGACGGCCCTGCACGTGGACGGCGGGTTCGACGTCAGCGGCGACCAGGCCGACGCGTTCCGCACCCTCGGCTCGGTGCTGAGCCCGTGGGGCATCCAGGTCGGCGTCGTGCACCGGACCGGGCGGCCGCTGGATCACGCGGATCTCACCCCGAACCAGACGGTCCGGTCCGGCGACGAGACCGTGATCTACGCCGAGTGCCGCAGCGGCGGAGCCGTCGCCTGGGGCGCGGGCATCGACAGGGACATCGCGGCGGCGGCCTTCTCCGCCGTCCGCGCGGCGGCCGACCGGCTCGCCCGCGACGGTCATCTGGACGGCGGCGAACCCGCCGCCCACCGGCTCGCCGCCGCTGGGCACTAGGGAGCACATGGTGGACGACAGACGTGAGGGTATGGCGACCCTGCGGGCGCTGCTGACCGAGGCGGTCGCGGGCAAGGGCAGGATCGCGATGGTCACCGGCGCGGTGGCGACCGGCAAGAGCGAACTGCTGTACGCGCTCGCCGAGCGCGCCTTCGACCTGGGCGCGCTGCCCCTGACGGCCACCGGTTCACCGGCCGAGAGCGGGCTGCCGCTGGGTGTGCTGTCCCAGCTCCTGCACCAGGCGCCGCTGCTGGACCAGCAGCGGGTCACCACGCTCCGCCTGCTGCACGAGGGCGCCCGCTCGCAGCTGCCCAGGGACCCTGCCACCGAGTCGATCGAGCACGTGGACCTGCAGATCGTGGACGCCCTCTGCACGGTCCTGCTGGAACTGGCGGAACGCTGCCCGCTGGTGATCGCGGTCGATGACGTGCACCACGCCGACCGGGCTTCCCAGCTGTGCCTGGCCTACCTGGCCAGGCGGGTCAAGTTCGCCAACGTCATGCTCGTGCTCAGCGCCGCGGAGCACAGCCCCCACCTGCGCACCCTCTTCCACACCGAGATACTCAGGCAGCCGCACTGCCGGCCGGTACGGCTCACGCACCTGTCCCGCGACGGCGTCGACGCGCGGCTCGGCGAGGACGCCGCCCGCCGGTTCGGCGCGGTCGTGCACGCGCTGAGCGGCGGCAACCGGCTGCTCGTCGACGCCCTGCTGGAGGACCTCCAGACCACCGGCGCCCCCGGCGACCGCTACGGCGAAGCGGTTCTCGCGTGCGTGCGCAGGCTCGGACCGTACGTCCAGGAAACGGCCCACGGCCTGGCGGTGCTGGGCGAGCCCGGCTCGATCGGCCGCCTGCTCGGCCGCGGCGAGAGCGAAGCCGCCGTCGCCAAGTCGCTGCAGGCGCTGGCCGGGGCCGGGCTGCTGGTCGACGGCCGGTTCCGGCACGAGGCGGCGCGCTCGGCCGTGCTGGCGGAACTGGACGCCGCCGATCGCATCCACCTGCACCGCCGCGCCGCCGAACTGGCGCACCGCGACGGCGCGACGGCCGATGTCGTGGCCGGCCACCTCCTGCACGCCAGCCACGCGGGCGACCCGTGGGCGCTGTCGGCCCTGGAGGAGGCGGCCAGGCTCGAGTTGCGCGACAACGGCGTGGAATCCGCGATCGAGTACCTCAAACTGGCCTGGCGCACCTGCGACGACGAGCGCCGCCGGGCCAGGATCGCCACCACACTGGTCCGGGCCGAGTGGCGGATCAACCCCAGCACCCCCGTCGGCCACCTGGCCGGACTGACCGACGCCCTGCACAAGGGCCACCTCGGCGGCGGCGACACCGTCGTCCTGGCCAAGGCGCTGCTCTGGCACGGCCACACCCAGGACGCCATGGACGTCCTGGGCCGCCTGCGCGAGCTCGGCGAACCCGACCAGGAGACCGCGGCCGAACTCGCCGCCGCCCGCCCGTGGTTCCGCGCCATCTACCCGTCGTTCCTGCCCCACCTGCCGGAGGTCGGCGCCGTCGTGTCCTCCTTTGGCGTCGGCCGCCGGATCCAGTCGGCCGGGGCGCTCGCCGACGTGCTCACCCACGGCCCGCGCGAGGAGACCCTGGCCACCGCCGAGCACATCCTGCGCGGCTGCCGCCTGGATGAGATGACCATGGACACGGTCGAGACGGCGCTGCTGGCCCTCACCTACACCGACCGCCCCGGTCGCGCCGCCCCCTGGTGCGACGCCTTCATCGCCGAGGCCGAGACCCGACGCGCCCCCAGCCGCCAGGCCCGCCTGGCCGCCATCCGCGCCGAGATCGGCCTCCGGGGTGGCGACCTGGCCGCGGCGGCCGCGGACGCGCGGCACGCCTTGGCGATCATCCCGGCCGGGAGCTGGGGGGTGGCCGTGGGCGGACCGCTGGGCACCCTGCTGCTGGCCGGCGCCGCGATGGGCCGCCTGGACGACTGCCTGCCCGAGTTCAACCAGCCCGTTCCCGACGCGATGCTGGACACCCGGTACGGCTTGCAGTACCTGCGGGGCAAGGGCCGCTTCAACCTGATGGCCGGCCAGCCCGACCAAGCCCTGCGGGACTTCTTGCTGTGCGGCGAGCTGATGACGCGGTGGAAGTTGGACGTTCCCAGCTTCATCGCGTGGCGTCTGGACGCCGCCGAAGCGCTGATCGCGTTGCGGAACGACGATGAGGCCCGGCGGCTGGTGAACGAGCAGCTCTCCCGGTGCGGGCGCCAGTCGCAGCGGGTGCGGGGTTCGGCGTTACGTTTGCTGGCCGCCGTCAGCGAGGTTCGCCACCGGCCGATGCTCCTGCGGCAGGCGGCCGATCTGCTCCAGGCGGGGGGCGATCGGTACGAGTACGCCCGGTTGCTGTTCGACCTCACCGAGGCCTATCACGCCACTGGCGAATATCGCCGGGCCGGGATGCTCGGGCAGCGCGCTCGCGCCCTGGCCAAGGAGTGCCACGCCGATTCGCTGCGCCGGGCGCTGCCCCGGATGGATCGGGATGATCCTGCCGGAGTTCCGGTGCTGCTCAGCGACGCCGAACGCCGGGTCGCGGAGCTTGCCGCCGAGGGGTATACGAACCGGGAGATCTCCGCGCGGCTATTCATCACGGTCAGCACGGTCGAGCAGCATATGACCCGCGTCTTCCGCAAGCTGAAGGTGTCCCGCCGAACGGAGTTGCCGGAGACCCTCGCGGACGACGCGCGAACTTAGAGCGGAATGTTGGTGTGGCGTCCTCGTGCGTAGGGGGCCTGCTCGAGGGCCTCGGCCAGGCGGAATCGAGTGGAGTCGGGGGAGATGACCTCGTCGACGACGCCGAGCGCGAGGGCGCGCTGGACGCCGCCGGAGACGCGGAGGTGCTCCTCGGTGAGGTGCGCCTTCAGGGCGGCGCGCTCGTCGTCGGGGGCGGCGGCGAGGGCCTTGCGGTGCAGGATGCCGACGGCGGATTCGGCGCCCATGACCGCGACTTCGGCGTCCGGCCAGGCGAAGACCGCGGTGGCGCCGAGGGAGCGGGAGTTCATCGCGATGTACGCGCCGCCGTACGACTTGCGGGTGATCAGGGTGACCCGGGGAACGACCGATTCGGCGAAGGCGTGCAAGAGTTTCGCGCCGCGCCGGACGACGCCATCCCATTCCTGGGCGATGCCGGGCAGATAGCCGGGTACGTCGACGAGCACCACCAAAGGCACGCCCAGCGAGTCGCACATCCGCACAAAACGGGAGGCTTTTTCGGCGGAGAGGGTGTCCAGGCAGCCGCCCTTGCGGATCGGGTTGTTGGCCAGCACGCCCACGGAGCGCCCGCCCAGGCGGCCGAGGCCGACCAGGATGTTGGCGGCCCAGCGGGGCTGGAGCTCCTGGAATCCGTCGTCGACGATCGCGTGCACGAGCGGGCGGACGTCGTACGCGCGGCGCGGCGAGTCGGGCAGGAACGCGGCCAGGTCGCGGCGTTCGGACAGCGCGCCGAGGTCGAAGCCGCCGGGCCGGGTGAAGATGCCGGTGAGGCGGCGGGCCCGCTCGTACGCCTCGTCCTCGCCGCCGACGACCACGTGAGCGACACCGGATTTGGGGCCGTGCGCCTCCGGGCCGCCGAGCCCGGCCATGTCGATGCGCTCGCCGGTGACGCTGCGGACGATCTCCGGGCCGGTGATGAAGATCCGCGCGTCCTCGGCCATGATCACGATGTCGGTGAGGGCGGGTCCGTACGCGGCGGCTCCCGCGGCGGGGCCGAGCACGACCGAGATCTGCGGGATCACACCGGAAACCCTGGTCATCGCGGCGAACATGCGACCCACGCCGTGCATCGACTCGACGCCGTCGGCCAGGCGCGCGCCGCCGGAGTGCCACAGGCCGATCACCGGGCAGCCGAGGCGTTCGGCCGCGCCGATGGCCGCCACGATGTGCTCCGCGCCGGCCGCCCCGAGCGCGCCGCCCATCCGGGTCGCGTCGGTGCAGTACGCGACGACGGGCGAGCCGTCCACCCGCCCGCATACGGCCTGAACGCCACTGTCGTCATCCGCGTGCAGGGGCACCGGCGAGTCGGGGTCAAGCAACCGGCCCAGCCGGACCGAAGGAGCCCGGTAGTCCATCTCGATTTCGACGATCGGCATGGCAGTCATTCGCGAATCCCAACAGCTCGGCGATATCGCCGAATGTGCCAAGCCGCGCCCGCCGCGGCCAACCCCTATTTTCCCCTATCCCTATTTCCAGCCCGTACGGGCAGGACCGGCAGGCCGGTGACCCGCGAAAACACGGCAATGGCAACTTGTGACCGGCACTTCTCCTGATTGACCGCCATCTCACATTCCCGTTTTCTCGTCGTGATCACGATGATCGCAACGATGGAGGAATCCCTTGTCCATATGGTCAGCACCGATGGTCGCCACCCTCCTGGCGGCCATGGCATTGCCGGCAGGCGCGGTGCACGATCCCGTGCCGACCCCGGTCACCGACGTGGCCGCATTGGTCAACCCCTTCCTCGGCACCAAAGCGGGCGCCGCGGACTTCGGGCACGGCGGCGGCGCGGGAATGAACTTCCCCGGCGCGGTCGTGCCGTTCGGAATGATGCAGTGGAGCCCCGACACCATGGAGAACGCCGGGGGCGGCTACGCGTGGGAGGACAACCGCCTGCGCGGTTTCTCGATGACGCACCTCTCCGGGCCCGGTTGCACCGGCGCGCAGGATTTCCCCGTGATCCCGATCTCCGGAAAGATCGGCCGGTCGCCCGCGACGCACGGCGCCGATTACATTCAGACGTTCAAGCATGAGAATGAGAAGGCCTCCCCTGGTTTCTACAACTCGGTTCTCGACACCGGCATCAAGACCGAGCTGTCGGCGAGCACGCGCGGCGGCGTGGGCCGGTTCGCCTTCCCGGCCGGCAAGCCGGGCACGCTCCTGCTGAACACCAGCGGCTCGGTCAACGGCGTGGACGACGGCGAGACCAGGATCAGCGGCAACACGGTGACCGGCTGGGTGCAGACGGGCGGCTTCTGCGGCCCGCCGATGCGGTACAAGGTGTACTTCCACGCCACGTTCGACCAGCCGATCCTCGGTTACGGCACCTGGAAGGACGACACCGTCACGCCGGGGGCCGCGACCGTGCGGAACGCCTCCGAGGCGAAGGTCGCCAACGCCGAGGTGGTCACCGCGGGCGACATCACGGTGAACGGGCCCGGCTCGGGGGCGTACCTGGAGTTCGATCCTGCCCGGCCGGTTCAGATGCGGGTGGGTCTGTCCTACGTGAGCCTGGCCGGCGCGAAGAACAACCTGGCCGTCGAGATCGGCCAGGACGGGGTGGACCAGGTCGCCGCGAAAGCGCGGGCCACCTGGAACACCCGGCTGGGACAGGTGAAGATCGGCGGCGGCACCACCGAGCAACGGCGCACCTTCTACAGCAACCTCTACCACGCGCTGCTCCAGCCGTACGTGTTCGAGGACGTGGACGGCACCTACACCGGCATGAATGGCCAGCCGTACAAGGTGGCGCCCGGAAAGCACCACTACGCGACGTTCTCCGGCTGGGACATCTACCGCAGCGAGGTGCAACTCCTCGCCCTGCTCGCACCGGATGTGGCGAGTGACATCGCCCAGTCGATGTACGACAACGCGCAATCGGTGGGGAACGTCTGGGACCGCTGGTCACACCAGAACGCGATCACCGGCGTCATGGTGGGCGACCCGTTCCACTCGATCCTGTCCAGCGTGTACGCCTTCGGCGCGCGCGGTTTCGACGCCCCCGCGGCGCTGGACGCGATGGCCAAGGCGGCCCGCCGGGTCGGCCCGCAGGACATCGGCCACCCGCTGCTCGGCTACGACGAGCGCCCCGGCAACGCCGACTTCATGGCCAAGGGCTACGTCCCGATGGACCCGTCGACCACCCTGGAGTACGGCGTCGCCGACTTCGGCATCGCCCAGCTGGCCGCCCGCCTGGGCAACACCGCGCTGGCGAGCGAGTTCATGAAGCGCTCGCAGGCGTGGCAGAGCACATACAACCCGGCGAACACCTGGATCCAGCCGAAGATGGCCGACGGCGCCTTCCGGTCGCCGTTCGACCCGGCCTCGATGAACTCCTACATCGAGGGCAACGGCGCGCAATACCACTGGCTGGTGCCGCACAACGTGCGCGGCCTGTTCGACTCGATGGGCGGCAACGCGGCGGCGATCTCCCGCCTGGACAACTTCTTCAAGGTCCTCAACGCGGGCCCGAACCAGCCGTACGCCTACCTCGGCAACGAGCCGTCGGCGGCCACGCCGTGGCTGTACGCATGGGCCGGCCAGCCGTACAAAACCCAAGATCTGGTACGGCGAGTCCAGAAGGAGCTCTTCACCTCGGCTCCGGACGGTCTGGTCGGAAACGACGACCTCGGCGCCATGGGTTCCTGGTACGTCTGGTCCGCGATCGGCCTGTTCCCCGCGATCCCCGGCCGGGCCGAACTGCTGGTCAACACGCCGCTGTTCGACTCGATCACGATCAAGCGCCCCGCCGGCGACCTGATCATCAACGCACCGGGTTCGGCCAACCGGTACGTGCGGACGCTGAAGGTCAACGGCGTGGCGACGACGAAGGCGTGGGTGCCGGAGACGATCGCGCAGCGCGGCGGCAAGCTGGACTTCACCACCTCGACCACCCCCAACACCGCATTCGGCTCGGCCCCCACGGACGCGCCGCCCGCGTTCAACGAGGGCGCGAAGCCGCTCCTGCTGGGCCTGAACCCCGGCAGCGGCCCAGCCGAGCCGGGCAAGACGTTCGAGACCACGATCACGGCGCGGTCGACCGGAAGCGTCGGCGGGTCGGTGCGCTGGGAAGCGAAACCGCCGCCCGGCATCTCGGTCGCCCCGATCAGCGGCACGCTCTACCCCACCTCGGGCGGCGGCGCGGCCTCACAGAAGATCACAGTGACCGTGCCCGCGAACACCCCGCTCGGCATGGTCAGCATCCCGATCATCGGATCCGGCCAGCTCAACGCCGGCATCCGGGTGAACGTCGCCAAGCCCGGCACCCCCGCCTGGCACCACAACAACGCCAGCATCGGCGACGACACCAAGCCCGGCAGCGCCAACGTGGACGGCGCCAACTTCAGCTACTCCGCCCAGGCCCTCGCCGCGGTCGGCCTCACCCCCGGCGCGACAATCAACTGGAACGGCTTCGCCTTCACCTGGCCAAACCGCAACCCCGGCGAATGGGACGACATCCAGCCCGGCACCAAACCCCTGGACGTCACAGCTCCCCCCGGCGCCACCAAGATCGCCTTCCTCGGCTCCGGCACCGGCGGCTACCCCGAGGTAGACGCGACAATCACCTACACCGACGGCACCACAACCACCACCAAACTCGGCATGAGCGACTGGCTCCTCGACTTCGGCGGCGGCCAGCCCCAGTACGGCAACGAGATCATCGCCTCCAGCCCCTACCGGCTGTACGGCGGCTCATGGGCCATGCAACCCATTCCGGCACACGTCTTCGCGGCCCAACCGATCGCCCTGAACCCGGCAAAGACCCTGAAGACCATCAAGTTCTCCCCATCCGACGACGGCATCCTGCACATCTTCACCTGGGCCTTCCTCTAAACAGCCGACGATGAGCGGGTCACCCCGAACCGGGGTGACCCGCTCATCGCTGCTTGAGCGTTCCGCTAGCGCAGGCGGACCGGCAAAGGCCGTGACACGACACAGCGCGGGCCCGATTCCCGTCGCCCGCCCCACTTCACTCCGCGACAGGTCCGACTTCTCACCAGTGAATGAAGGATGTCTCCCCTCTCCCTGTAGTTTTAGGACAGGGAAGGGAGCATGTATGACCGCGCAGGACTTCATCTCCGTCGGTGCGGGTCCTGAGCGGAACCTGCGAGCCATCCGTGCTGCGCTAGTTGTCCCGGAAGATCGCGAGGCCTTCGACGCCGGACTGAAGGCCGTGCTCGATGAGATCAGGGTGAGCCTGGATCTTGAAGCCCTGCACACCTTCGTGCACCGCTGGTGGATCTCCGCCTATGACACCACGAAGGACCCCGAAGGGCGCCGGCAGATGCATGCCCGAGCCCAACAGGCTCTGGCCAGCGAACCAGTTCCTCAGGGAAGGCCGTGGCGCGAAATCCTTGCTGCTCGTGGGATCGATGCCTAGGTGCTCAAGCTCACCATTGACCCTGTAGTGATTCAGCCAAGGGTGTCGGCGCCGCGCCGCGTGGATCCCAAGACCCACGCCGACATCGTGGGCGACTCTCGGGAGTTCGCCGACCGCCTCGGCTTCACCTGGCCGCACTGACCAGTCGGGACCTTTCGCCTGCCAGCTCCAGGATCGTCTCGCGGATGATGCGCAGCCCGGAGAGAACACGCTCCGGCCGTTCGGCTGCGCGGACAGGCCGATGCGCTGCTCAGGCCGAACCACTCGCGTACGAATCGCAGGACAACAAGGACCGCAAGCGTTCCACCCTTTAAGCAACTCATGTTGACTAATCCCAGATTAGTCAACTAAGGTTGCTTACATGCCCGCGAGTGACGCCCCCGTCCCCCAGGACCCCGCCGACGCGCTGGCAGCCGTAGTAGCGCGCTTTCCGTAGCCTTCGGCGATCTTGCGCGCTCTTTTCGGCATGGCCCATTCCGTATAGCCATGCCTGACCCCTTCATGCCCAAGGAGGCAAAATGTCAATGTTCCGCGCCCGTACGGGCCTGCTCGTCGTTGCCCTGGCTGTGGCAGGGACCGCCTTAACGACCCCCGCCTCCGCGGCCGACCGCGACCGAAGCCATGCCAAGCTCCAGCGCGCGCTCGACCAGGCCGTGGCCAACAGCGGCGGTCCCGGCATCGTCGCCGAGATCAGAGACGGTCGCTCGACACCGTGGTTCGGCACGGCAGGGGTGGCCGACATGACGACCGGTCGCAAGCGCAAATCGGGTGAGCACTTCCATATTGGAAGCTTCACCAAGGCGTTCACCGGCACGGTGGTCCTGCAACTGGTGGCCGAAGGCAAGCTGAGCCTGGACGACACGGTGGCTAAGTGGCTGCCTGGCGTGGTGGAGGAGTATCTCGGCGCGGACGGCACCAAGATCACCATTAGGCAGTTGCTCAACCACACCAGCGGACTCCCCGACGCCATCCTCGGCCAGGAGACCCCGCGGCCCGAAGCGCCCGGGAAACGCTTCATCTACTCCAAGGTCAACTACAACCTCGCGGGAATGATCGTCGAGCGTGCGACGGGCTCGACCCTCGCGGACGAGATCGACCGCCGCACCCGCCCGCTGCGCCTAACGGGAACCTACCTCCCGGGCACCGACAAAACGATCCGCGACCCGCACGCCCGCCACTATTCCAAGCTGGGCGAGACCGACCCCGACGCGGAGATCCACGACGTGACCGAGATGGACTTGAGCTGGGCCTGGGCCGCCGGCGGCATGATCTCGACGACCTCGGACCTGCACCGGTTCCTGAGCGCCCTGCTGCGCGGCCGCCTCCTCCCGCCCGCCCAGCAGAAGGAGATGTTCACGACCGTCCCGACGGACGGCTCCGGCTGGGTCCCCGGCACCAGGTACGGCCTCGGCATCTACTCCCAGAAACTCCCCTGCGGAGTCACACTATGGGGCGGTGGCGGCTACATCCAGGGCTCAACGTCATACGCGATGGGCAACCGCCGGGGCACCCACCTGCTGGTGAGCAACCTGAACGGCGACTGGAACGACTTCCAGAAGACCTTCACCACCCTCTTCACCCCTTCCTTCTGCCCAACGACCTAACCAAGACGACGGCTCCTAAAGGGGGTGGTCGTCGCCGATGATCGGGCCCGTGTGGGTGCTCACGTCCAGCGCCGTACGGGCGATGACCGTGCCGCCGGAGACGAGGGCGAGGTGGAGCCGGCCTGCTGGCCATCCCGCCGGCAGCTCGGCCTCAACCGGTACGGCGGAGCCGAGCACGAACGGTTTGGCGCTCGCGGCGGGCCCTTCGGCCCAGGTGCCGTCCACGGGAGTAGGGGCGAGCAGGCCGGTCCACGCCGTGTGGATGACGCCGTCGACCGGCTCGGGACCGTGGTGCGAGACATGCACAGGGATGGTGAAATTTCGGGACTCGGTGAGCAGGTCGCGAGCGGGTGCCACCGGAATCACGTCAACGACCAGGGTGGTCACCGCGTTCACCTCGGCGGGGCAGACCCCCGCCAGATCCTTCGCACGTCGCTCGAAGTCGAGCAGCCCGGCCGACTCGTGCTCGATGTCGTACAACTCCGTGTACACGTAGCCGGCCAGCCGGTCGTGCCGGCGCAGTTCCTGCGTCTGCCAGCGCAGGTGCCAGGCGCGTTCGACGCTGGTGAAGCCCCCGCCGTACTCGCTGTTGAGGTTCGGCACGCCCGCCAGCGGCTCGACGGCGAGCACCTTGCGCACCACGAAGTCCGGCCCCAGCTTCACCGGGAAGTCGTCGCGGTCGCCGTTCATCAAGTCGGCGACGTTCCGCGCCCAGGCCGATGGCGACTCGTCGTAGTAGTGCCAGTCGAGCAGGTCGGTCTTCACGTGGGCCCAGCCTGAGTTCTCCACAGCGGGCCGACTGGCGTCGCGCGCCTTGAGCAGGTCGTACGACCGGGCAGCCGCCTCAGCCTTCAGCGGGTCGCCCGGGATGTCCCAGTCCAGCCCCCACTCCTCGTTGTACAACCCCCAGACGACGATCGACGGAGCATTGCCGTGCAGTTCCACCATCGGCGCGATCTGCGCCTCGAAGGCGGCGACGGACTCGGCGGAGAAGCGGCCGGTGGCGGCGGGCTCGGCCCAGACCAGCATGCCCATCGTGTCGCACAGGTGGTAGAAGCGCGGATCTTCGAGCTTCAGGTGCTTGCGCACCAGGTTGTACCCAGCGGCCGCGGCGGCCTCGATGTCGGCCACCAGCGCCTCGTCCGAGGGCGGGGTGATCCCGGTCAGCGGCCAGTACCCCTGGTCGAGCACGCCGCGCACGAAGAACCGCCGGCCGTTCAGATACAGCTCCTCGCCGACCGCCTCGATCCTGCGCAACCCGGTGTACGCCGTGACCCGGTCACCCGAGGACAGCTCGGCGTCGACGTAGTACAGCTGCGGATTCTCCGGCGACCAGAGCAGCGGCTCCGCCACCGGCAACGACGCCCGCGCGACCCCGTCGACCACGGGCACCTCAACGGCACCACCCCCGCGCAAGGACAGCCGCAGCGTCCCGTCCGAGGCGAGCACCTCCACCTCGATCCCGTCGAGCGTCTCGTTCGGCCGCAGCCGCAACGCCGAGATGTGGGCGGCGGGCCGCCCCTCCAGCCACACGCTCTGCCAGATCCCCGACGACGGCGTGAAGCAGACCCCGTCGAAGTCGTCACGCGGCACGCTGCGCTGCTTGCCGTGCGCGATGTCCCGCTTGTCGAGCGGCGCGTGCACGCGGACGACGATCTCCTGCTCCCCGGGGACGAGCGCGTCGGTGATGTCGGCCTCGAACGGCGTGTACCCGCCGGCGTGCCGTACCACCTCGACGCCGTTCACCCACACGGTCGCCTCGTGGTGCACGGCGCCGAAGTGCAGGATCACCCGCTCGGTGAAGGCGGCGGGAACGGTGACGGTCCGCCGGTACCAGGCCAGGGGCACCCAGTGCCGCGCCACCCCGGACGCGGGCGTCTCCCACGCGTAGGGCACCGTGATGCGGCCCCATGCCGCGTCGGTGTCGGCGCGGAAGTCCCACTCGCCGTTCAGGCTCGCCCAGGCGTGCGACCGGTCGAAGTGGGGGCGGGGGTAGGGGGTCATGGTTCTCCGTTCCATGAAATATCAGCCTTTGACGCTGCCGGCGAGGATGCCGTTGATGAAGTGGCGCTGGAGCAGCACGAAGATCACCAACAGCGGCACCATGGCGACGCTGCCCGCGGCGAGCAGTTCGCCCCAGACGGTGGTGAAGTCGGAGCCGATCCTGTTGCCGGTGATGTTCTGCGCGAGTGTCGACAACACGACCTGCAGGGTCTGGTGCTCGGTGTCGTTGACGGCGACCACCGGCCAGACGAAGTCGTTGTAGACGTTCATGGTGGTCAGCACGGCGAGCGCGGCCAGCCCCGGCCGGATCACCGGCAGCACGACGCGGACGAAGATGCCCAGCTCCGAGGCCCCGTCCACCCGTCCGGCGTCGATGAGTTCGTTGGGGATCGCGGCGATCGTCTGGCGCATCCAGAAGATGCTGAAGGCGTCGATCGAGCCGGGCAGGATGAGCGCCTGGTAGGTGTTCACCCAGCCGAGCGCGCTCATCTCCAGCAGCAGCGGGATGATCAGCACCAGCGTCGGCAACATCAGCGTCAGCAACACCACGCCGAACAGCACGTTCTTGCCGGGGAAGGCGTACTTGGCGAACGCGTACCCGGCCAGCGGGCAGAACACCATGGTCATCGCGCCCTTGATGACCAGCACGAGCGCGGTGTTGGCGAAGCCGGTGCCGATGGGCACGTCGGCGAACATCGCCTGGTAGTTGTGCAGCGTCGGGCCCGAAAGCGTCAGCGGGTCGGTGACGATGTCGTTCGGCGGCTTGAACGAGGAGCTGATCGCCCACCAGATCGGGTAGAGGAAGCCGATCGCGAGCACGCCGAGGATCGTGTACTGGCCGATACCGGGTTTCATGACGTGCCGTCCTTGGGCCGCAGCAGCCTGACCGCGCCGAGCGAGAGCCCGAACACCAGCAACACCAGCAGGAACGAGTTCGCCGCTCCGGTGCCGAGGTCGGACGCGGAGATGTGGTCGTAGAGGTAGAGGCCCGCCGTCTCGGTGGAGCCGTAGGGCCCGCCCTGGGTGACGACGAACGGCTCGGCGAACATCTGGAACACCGCCAGCGTCTGCACCACGACCAGGAAGGCGATGCTGCGCCGTACCAGCGGAACGGTCAGCGACCAGAACTGGCGCCACCGGGAAGCGCCGTCGAGGCTGGCCGCCTCGTAGACCTGTCCCGGTACGGCCTGCAGCCCCGCCAGCAGGATGATGATCGCGAAGCCGGTCGTCTTCCACAGGACCAGCAGCGCCAGCGTCGGTTTCGACCACGTCGTCGAGGTCAGCCAGCCCACGTCGGACAGCCCGACCAGGTTGAGCACGTGGTTGACGAGCCCGTAGTCGGTGTCGAACACGACGATCCACACCTGCGCCATCGCCACCAGCGGCGTCACGAACGGCGCGATGAACGCCACCCGGAAGAACCCGCGCAGCCGCAGCTTCGCGTTCGCCAGCAGGACGGCGGCGCCCAGCCCCGCCACCACCTGGATCGGGACGATCAGCACCCACATGACGGCCGAGTTGCCCAGCGAGGCCCAGAAGTCGGGGCTGCTCAGCAGGTAGGAGTAGTTGCCGAGCCCGACGAACGTGGCCTCGCCCGCCCCACGCCACCGGGTGAAGCTGAGCTGGAGTGCGAAGATCAGCGGGTAGACGCCGAACGCGGCGAACACCAGGAAGAACGGCGACACGAACACGTACGGCGTCAGCCACGTCCGAACCCGCATCAGCCGCGGTCGATGAGGTTGCGCTGGATCTTCTTGGCCGAGTCGGCGATCACGTCGTCGGGCGACATCGTGCCTTCGATGAGCCGCTGCACGTTGTTGCCCAGGTAGTCGACCGACTGGGCCCACCACCACGGGATCGGCGCGGCGGCGGGGATCGTGCTCGCCGCCTCGGTGGCGACCTTCCACAGGTCCTGGCCCCCGAGCGCCTCGATGGGCTGGAACAGCGGCTTGGCCGGGTCGAGCGCCGGGAGGTAGCTGGGGACGGAGGTGGACAGGCCGCCCGGGTAGACGCTGTTGGGGCCGTACACGGCCTGGATGCCCTCGTCCTTGAAGCACAGGTACTCGTACAGCAACCAGGCCAGCTCGGGGTTCTTGGCCTTGGCGGGGATCACGAAGCTGCTGCCGCCCATGACGCCGCTGCGCGCCCCGCCCGGCGTCCACGCGGGCAGCGGGGCGGCGCGCCACTTGCCCTTGGTGGCCTTGAGCAGGTTCTGCGGCGCGAACGACCACCAGATGGCCCACGGCACGAACACCTGCTGGCCATTGTCGAGCGTGTTGACGTCGGCAGGCTCCAGGTAGGGCGCGTGGGTGACCAGGCCGTCGCCGGTCGCCTGCTTGATCCAGGTGAAGATCTTCTTGTACTCCGGGGAGTCGAGGCGGAGCTTGCCGCTCGCGTCGGTCAGGCTCGTGCCCTGCTGGTTGGCCAGCATCTCCAGCCACAGCTGCGACAGGAACGGGTTCTTGTCCAGGTGGATCGGCTTGCTGGCCGGGTTCTTGTCCTTGATGGTCCGCGACGCGGTGAGCAGGTCGTCGTAGGTGGCGATGCTCGCGATGTCGACGCCGGCCGCTTCGAGGATGTCCTCGCGGTACCAGAGCAGCCCGGGGTCGAGGTCCCACGGAACTCCGTAGATCTTGCCGTCGACCGTGTTCACCGAGATCTTGTACGGCGCGGTCTTGTCCTGGTACGGCGCGATCAGATCGGTCAGGTCGTACAGGTGCTCGGCCTGGCCGCCGATCTTGGCGTCGTCCCAGAAACTCCCGTCCGGCACATCGGTGCCGCTGATCAGGGTGTTGGCCAGCTTGGCGTCGATGTCGACCTGCTGGTGGTTGACCGTCACGCCGGGATAGGCCTGCTTGAACTTGGCGATCGCGGCGTCGAAGACCTTGAACAGGTCGCCCGACCGGTTCCAGATCGTGATCTCGCCCTTGACGGTCGAGGCGGTGGCGCTCGGGGCTGCCAGCTTGCTCGGTACGGCCTGGCCGCTTCCGCCTGGCGCGCAGCCGGCCACGGCCAGCGCGCCGACGCCGAGCGCGCCTTTGATGAAGCCGCGCCGCCCGATAGGGGGTGTGGACATGTGGTGCTCCTTAACCGTGCCCCGATCCGACCTTGTGAGGGCTCTGCAACGATGTAGACATCATGCATACAGCAATGCAACGATGCAAGAGCAAGTTAAGATCTAGCAAAGCCGAGCAGGGGAAGGTATAGGAGACGCATGGCCGGTCCCACTCTGCGCGACGTCGCCCGGCGCGCCAACGTCTCGATCCGCACGGTCTCGAACGTCGTCAACGGCTACGCCCCGGTCTCCGACGAGCTGCGCACCCGGGTGCAGGCCGTGCTCGACGAGCTCGGGTACCGGCCGAACCTGATCGCCAGAAACCTGCGGCAGGGCCGGACCGGCATGATCGCGCTCGTCGTGCCGGAGCTGGACGTGCCCTACTTCGCCGAGCTGGCGCGTGAGGTCATCACGGCGGCGCGCGCGCACGACTACGTGGTGATGATCGACCAGACCGACGGCGACGCCGAGCACGAGCGCGCCCTGCTCGGCCGCGACTCGCGGGCCGCCATGTTCGACGGCCTGCTGCTCAGCCCGCTGACGATCACCGCCAAGGAGCTGCGCGAACGCGGCAACCGGGTGCCGATCGTGCTGCTGGGCGAGCACATCTTCAACGGCAGTTTCCACCACGTGGCGATCGACAACGTCGCCGCCGCCTTCGACGCGACCTCCCATCTGCTGGACCTGGGCCGTACGCGGGTGGCGGCCATCGGCGACCAGCCGTACGCGACGGGCGAGACCGCGCAGTTGCGCACGATCGGCTACCGGCAGGCGCACGCGCGCCGCGGCCTGCCCGTGGCGGAGGAACTGGTCGTCCCGACGGCCCGCTTCCACCGGCGGCTGGGCGCCGAGGCGATGGACCGCCTGCTGGCCCTGCCCGAGCCGCCCGACGCGGTGTTCTGCTACAACGACCTGCTCGCCCTTGGCGCGATCCGCGCGCTGACCAGGGCGGGTGTCCGGGTGCCCGACGACGTGGCCGTGATCGGCGTCGACGACATCGAGGAGGGGCAGTACAGCACGCCGAGCCTCACGACGGTCGCCCCCGACAAGGCCGCCATCGCCCGCACAGCCGTCGACACGCTGCTGTCGGCGATCAACGGAACGGCGACATCCGGCGCGGCCGAGGTCGTCGTACCCCACCGGATGATCATCAGGGAGAGCACGGCCGGCTGAACGGGGACGCCCTGGCCCTCATTAAGCGCGCGCCATTTGATAGCCACAACTATGATAGTTGTGGCTATCAAACGCCTCTGAAATCACGTCCCTGTCACTGGTCTCGCCGCCGAAAGCGACTCTGGGCGCACGGGGCGCTCTTGCAGTAGAACGATCGCGCCGTGTTTCACCCAGGCCCCGTCTAAGCCGAGGAACACCCGGATGTCTAGGGGTGGGAGGCGGCGCGGGTCAGTAGGTCGTGGAGGAGGGTGACGACTTCGTTGGGGGCGAACCCCATGGCGTTGTCGCCGACGCTGATCTCGAAGCTGCAGCGGTCGGGGTCGGGCGAGGACCGTACCCGGCCCCAGAGTTGGATGCCGTGCTCGGCGAGGATCTGTGCGCCGGCCTGTTCGACGGCTCGCCGGGGGGCTGGGAGATGGATGTGAAACAGAGGTGTTTGTGGTGGGTTGGGGTGGGCGCGGGCGGCGCCGTCGGCGTTGACGGCCGCCGCGATGGCGATGGCGTGCTCACGGTAGGCGGGCATGCGTGGGGCGAAAGCGTCGAGGCCGACCAGGGCGGCCAGTGCCAGCGGCCAGGCGTCGCGAATGCCGCCGCCGAGCCGCTGGCGCCATACCTGGGCGGCGTCCACGGTGGCGGTGTCAGCGGCGAGTACGGCGCCGCGCACGCCCTGCAGGCTTTTGTAGAGCGAAACGTAAACCGTGTCGAACAGGGCGGCGATCTCGTCGAACGGCCGCTGGTAGTAGGTCTGGGCCTCCCACAGGCGGGCGCCGTCCAGGTGTGCGGCAGCGCCGGTCGCCCGTGCGAGGGCGACTTGGTCGCGCAGGTCCTGCCATTGCGGGAGCAGGCCGCCGAGATCACGCTGCGGCAGCTCCCAGACGACCGCCGCGAGCGGCTCGCCGATCGCCTGTAGGTCTTCCGTTGTCATCAGCTCGTGCAGGTCGCCGGTACGGCGGAGCCGCAGGCCGTGGACGGCGTTGTAGCCCTGCTCCTCCCAGACGTCGAGGTGTGATTGCGGGTGAGCGGCGAAGGTGCGGCGCCCGCGCCGGTCGGCGTGCAGGCGTAACGCGACCTGCTGCGCCATCGTCCCGCTGGGGAAGAACAGCGCGCGCTCCTTGCCGAGGAGATTGGCCAGCCGCCGTTCCAGCACCGCGACCGGACCATTAGGCCCGTCCGGTGGGGTGTCGTCGTCCACCAGCGCGAGCATCTGCTCCAGCATCACGCGCGGCTTGCGCCTGATCGGAGCGTGCAGGAACAGTGACCGTCGCACGGGCGCAGTGGTGTCGATCATGGACAACTCCTCGTTATTGCGAGACTGAGATATACCTTACCCGGGTGGGGTATGTACCGGACCGCAGGAGGTTTCCCCAGTCAGCGATACGCCTGCCTTCACCTCGGCCTGGCCGCCAGCGCCGACATTCGAGAGCGCGGGCCGGTGACCGCCGGACCGGTCCCGCCGCGGGCGCGCCGGCTGGCCGTCGCGATGCGTTCCTGGCCCGGTGAATGACAGCCTTGGCGCAGGGATCCTGCTCGGCGACGCAGATCGGGCTCACGGAGCCACCGCTCTTCCAAGCGCCGTGAACGCGTTGGGCTCTGGATTTGTCAGGGGCTGCGCGGTTCGATTAGCGGCTTGACCCAGAAGGCGGCGTCTTGAGCGGCGTGGCCATTCGCTGTCACTTGCAAGCAGATGGTTTTTGAACCTGCGTAGGGACCGAGCGGGGCGTCCAGCGAGATCAGCCTTCCGTTGGCACGGTCATCGACCTTGTCGACAATCTTCTTCTCGTTTCCCTGCTGATCGCGGACAAGAACCTGAAATCTCACATTTCCGGCGGCGGTGTATTTATCCTGAAATCCGCCAGTGGCAATGAACCAGTCATCTTCTCGCAGCTGACGAGGAAGCTTGAAACATCCTCGCAGATAGCCATCGTCATCCCAATTGGGGTGTGTCAAGAAACCGCCAGCTTTTGAACCGTCTTCAAGGGTCTCCACGTCCGGTACTACATGGCCATTCGGAGTTCCAGGCTGGCCGCCAAACTCAATCTTTCCACGACCCGAAGTCCATATGGCTCTATTTGCAATTGCCGTTAGGAAGATCGGATCCTTCTTGGGGGTAGTTATGGCCGGCACGTGCTCGGGAGTGCTTATAGTCGGCAGGTTCTTGGGAGTAGTTGTGACCGGCACGTTCCCGAGTGTCGCCAGCCTTGGCGCGATGAAGATCGTGGCCAGCACGAGCGCTGGTAGCGCCAGCAGAACAGTAGGCCACAACCATCGCCGTTGACTTTGCCTGGTCTCGATGAATGTGTTGTACTGCACATTGATGGCCTGATCTCCAGTGGAGGAGATCCCGCCCATTTCCCCACCGACGCCAATTGAACGGTCCCCGCTGGATGAGACCATTTTCACCAGGGTTGCTTCGGCTGAGGCAGGACCAGACCGCGGAGCATTGCCCGACGCACTGTGACTCCCGGCCGAGTCGGACCCGGAAACGGATCGTGCCGTGCCCGGTCGATGTTCGGACGCGGTCAATGGCTGCGAGGCAGACTGCGCCGTTCGATGCTCGCGTACCACTCCGTATCCGGCGAGGCCTAAGCTGAGCAGTCCCGCGAACGCACTGATAACGCTGCCCCATTTATCGGCGTCGTCAAGCCCGGTCTTGGCCAGCAGCACCGCCATGCCTACCAGCGCAAGCCCTGCTACTACCGCGCTCACTATCCACGGTCGGTACGCCATGATCCCATGATGGCCTGCCCGACCAGAACCAGCTGACATCTCTCACAAATCACAAGGATTGTTACGTTTAACAATAGTCGCAATTCAGCCCTGTGCGATTTTAATGTCCGGATTAGGCGGTTTCCAGTTGTACACCCAGGGGCGGACTTGACCGAGTTGGGTAGGACTGGCTGGTTGTCAGCTTCGTGGGCGTCGGCCGCGGATTACTTCGGCGACGTCGTCGAACTCGGGTAGTCCGCCCGCCGGACCGGAGACCGCGGCTACCGTGCTGGAGTGGGGCGGCTTGATCGGGAGATTGGATCGCCAGCCGATGAAGTCCGTGATCGTGCTTCCTTCCGCGCGCTCCCGCGAGGAGTAGTAGCCCTGGTAGTAGGTATCCCACATGATGGAGAAACGCAGCGGCGTTCCGGACTTGTCCGTCAACAGGTCCCACCAGACCAGGGCCGGTCCATAGGACTCGTCCGGTTCGGTCTGGGCGAGCGCCTGGAATGTCGGCGATACGGCGTAGAGGTCGGAGAAGGTTAGCTTGCCCCTATAGATGTAGACGTCCTTGTGGACACGTCCCGTCGGATCATTGAAGACGGGTCCGGCGACGAATTTCTTCTGATAGGTGTCGGACAGCAACCGCTGGAGCGTCTTCGGCTCGAATATGTTGATGATTTGGTCGGTGAAGGCGCCGCCGCTGAATGTCTTGCCGCGATAGGCCCACGTTTTCCCCTTGGGCAGTGCCGGGGCATACAGTTTGCCCGCTGTGTAGAGGCGGCCGTTCACCGCTGCGGAACGGTGGATGCCGGTCTGCGCGAGCAGGCTCTTGGCCTGCCGGTCGCCACCTGCCGCGTCCTGCTTGGCGATGGCGAGCGTGCCCGGCCGTTTGAACATGACACGCCGGGTCAAATTGGAGGCGGCGACACCACTTTTCCCGAGCTTCAGCCAGCCTTTCCGCTCGAAGTGATAGTCGAAGAGGCTAGCCATGTTGTTCACGGTGCGCCCCCGACCACCCAGCATCACCGTGCCCCATTCGATGACTTTCGCCGTACGCGCCTGGGCCATCAACCGCTTCACCGCCGCGACGGGGTTTGGGGCGGCCTCAGCGGGAGACGGGACCAGGACAACACAGGCAATGACGGCGACGCCGACTCCGGCGGTCAAAGGTTTCACGAGCACGGATTCTCGCACGACTCGGCTCCCCGGCGATCACCAAGATGGTGGATCTTGCTGAAGGCGGTAGACCAGTCGATTCCTGGCGCGGTACGACGGCCTGAACTACCGGAGATCGAACTCGCCGAGCCGTACACCACCGATGAAGGCTTCCCACTCATCTGGACGGAACACGAGCATGCCGCCTGCGCGATTCTTGGTGTCCCTGACAGCGATCACGTCATCGGTGATGGCGACCTCAACGCAGCTTGCGCCATCACCGCTGAGACTGCTCTTGTGCCATGAGGCATTCACAAGGTCTGGTCGCAGCTCCCCATCCCCTTCACAGTGGATCCTCAGGCCTTTAGATCAGGTGTCGAATTCGCCGCTCTTAACGCCTCCGAGGAAGGCTGACCACTCGTCAGCGGTGAAGATTAGCGCTGGGCCGGTCGGGTGCTTGCTGTCCCTGACGCCGACGATGCCTGGCAGATTCGACGCGACCTCGACGCAGTTGTTGCCCTGTGCCGAGCTACGCCGACTCTTCATCCACACTGCGCCCGACAGGTCGATGCCGCTCGTGCTGCCCATGCCCCCGGGCCCCCTAACCGATCACTATTCGTGCGTGGTCTTGATCATTTCCAGGTGGCTGACCGACTCGTCAGGTCCGAGTGCTATCGCCCTGAGATGGTCAAACATCGGCGTATACCGTGCGATCTCCTCCGTGTTCTCCAGATACAGGCCGTCAGTTGCCGTCTCCAGGTAGACGACCGGCGCGAAGACCTCGGGGTTCGGGAAGTCCAAGAGAACAAAAGATCGATCCATCCCGGGATGCGCGCCGATTGAGGTGCGGATGACCTGGAGAGTGATGTTCTCTCGCTCGGATACTTCGATCAGGTGGTCAATCTGCTGACGCATGGTCGCCGGGCCGCCCACTGGGCGAGTCAAGGCCGTCTCATCAACGATTGCCCAAAGCTGCGGGGCATCGTCCCGGATGAGAAGGGCCTGGCGTTCCATACGTGCGGCAACTCGTCGCTCGATGTCGCGGACAACCAGGCTTGCGCGGAGAAGCGCCCGCACGTAGCTCTCGGTTTGCAGCAAACCGGGCGTGGGCTGCGCTTGGTCGACCAGATCGCCGACAATTGGGGCTACCGCGACCAGGACACGAAACGGGTGGTCTGGCTCCGCTTAAGCTCGCCACACAACATCCCCGACGACGACCCTCCTCCATGGCCGCCGCCCCTGGTCGCAAGCCATCCGGGAGATGCCGCACGGAGGACTGGCGTACGAGATGGCGCCGGGCATGTATATCCAGGTCCCGTCCAAGGTCATACCCGATCTCGCGCCCGGGACGGCCGAGCCCGAACCTCAACGGCCCGTGCGGAGCGAGGGCCCTCGCAGAGCCGTGGTGAGGATGCGCTGCCAGGAGATCATCGAGCAGACGGCCGAGCTGATCGCCAGCGGTGAGCTCGGCGAGGGGACTCGCATGTCCAGCGTCCAGCAGCTGATGGCGGAGCACTGCGTTCCCAGCTCAGCCGCCACCTATATCCAGCGTGCGCTTCGGGAGCGAGGGATCATCCGCTTAGTTCCCGGCCTGGGCTATGTCGTCGGCGCCCCCCGACAACACTCCGGTACCGCCACGCCCGCCCGTCCAAGACCAGATCACCATGATCGCCATGGTCGTGGCCGAGAAGATCCGCACAGGCGAGATCGTCGCGCACCAGCGACTGACCACCCGCCAGCTGATGGCCGAACAGGGCATTTCCCGAGGCAGCGCCTGGTCAATCCTTCGGCGGCTGGTTTTCACATGCTGGGCGTACGACATCGAACGCAAGGGCGTAGCGCCGCGATGTGCTGTCTGGGCCGCAGGCGGCGCAGGTCGCCGGGGTCGGAGACTCGTAGGGCAGCACCAGCGGAGCCGACCACACTCGGTCAGGCTCGGTGAGACGGACACCGCCTCGGCGTGATCCTTGTCGCCGATGAGCACACCCGACCCGATCCCAGGTTCGGCAACCACACCGAAACCGGCTCGGATCAGGGCCGGGGCGAGGGCGGGGGTGATGATGGTGCGCCGTTCGGTGCCTCTCGCGTGGGAATCCGCCGATCAAGCCGGCTCTGCCAGTCGCGAACATCTGGCTCCACATATCACTTACAAAGCCAACAGGACCCTCGCCACAGGTCAGGACGGGTTCAACAGCATCAGCAGAGCATGGTGGTAGGTGGCCTGAACGGGCGGGATCGACTCAAGAGCGATCTGCTCGTCGGTGCCGTGCAACCCCCGGTAGGCGACGCCGAATCCAGCGGTGGCCGGAACTCCGAACCCGGCCAGATAGTTGCCGATGTTGGACGGCCCGGCGACCTTCGCGCTGGTGCTCAACCCTGCGGCGGCAGCGGCGCTGAGTAGCGCGGCCCGCAGCGGCTCTTGCTCAGCGAGTGCGAACGCGGGCCAGCGGGTTGTGACCTCCACGTGGGTTGGCTGCGTGCCCGGCCAGGCTGCATCGACGTCGGTGGCGGACGAGCGCAGCAGGTCCAGCGCGGCCTGATCGCCCAGGGCCGGTGTAAGGCGGACATCGATGTTGAAGGTGCACAGGTCAGGGACGGTCGAGTATCCCTCACCCCCGGTGATCGCGGTGATGGTCAGCTTTGCCGCCAGGGGAAAAGCCGAGCTGACCGGTCCGGGCAGCGGCGCCTCGTGCAGGCGGGAGATCAGCATGGCCGATTTGGCGATCGCTGACGGCGTGGTCTTGCTGGCTCCTGAGTGGCCGGCGACGCCGTGGACATGCATGCGGGCGCGCAGGACACCGCGGCCACCGACCACGACGTGGTCCAGGCCCGGATAGCCGATCATCACCCCGTCCACCCGAGTGGGAGGCTGGTCCTCGAAGTAGGCCTTGGCTCCACCGAACGCGCCGGTGTGCTCGTCGACGTCGAACAGCAGCGAGACGCTGCCCGACCACTGGTCGGCCGTCTGCTGGAGCCGGGCGGCGACGTGGGCGAAGATCGCCGCTCCAACTTTGGAGTCTGAGGACCCGCGTCCGTGCAGCCACCCGCCGGTGATCTCCCCCGAGGTCGGCGGGTAGGTCCAGGCGTTCTCATCTCCGAACGGGGCGGTGTCCAGGCAGGCATCAAGCACATAGTGAGGGCCTCGACCGGCCCCGGTGATCTCACAGGCCAGCGCGACCGTCGTCCCGGCTGGCCCAGCCAACCGCCGACAGGGCAGAGCATGTTCGGTCAGCCAGGCCGCCATGTAATCCAGCACTGGGTCGTAAGGGTCGATGCCGCCGCGGCTGGGGATGCGCACCAGGTCCCGCGTCAGCTTCACCACCGCGTCATAATCCTCATGAGCGGCCTTCAGCGGCCCCCGGTCATCCAGGACACCGTTGTCGTGCCGTGTCATATCTGTGCACTCCGTTCCCGCAGCACGTCTAGCGCGGCGACGTCCTCGATGGTCTCCACCATGCCCAGGTGCAGCGTCTTGACGCCCAGACTCCGATCATGCGGGTCGCGCAGCCGCAGCAGCGCCAGCAGATGGTCCTTGAGCACCTGGTGGTGGGGCAGGCCGAACAGAACCCGGTAATAGACAGCGAAGGCCGCTCGGCCAGCACCGCCTCGATGGCTTCCGAATACTTCCCGTCACGCGACCGGGAACCCATCACCACCAGGCATTCCCGGGCACCGGTGACCGTGGCCAGCATCTCCCGCTGTAGCTGCGGGTGCGGACCTGCGGGCCCCGGAGCGGTGGCACCCTGCGATTGGCATCTTTATGTCCCTGCTTGCGGGGAAGACGTCCCGGCTGCGGCCGTCGGGTTCGTATCCGGGTGGATGCGCAGGAAGGCGGTCGCCGCACTGCGGGCCCGCCGGGTGATCTCCTGAGGGTCCGGCGAATCGGTGATGCACAGCAGCAGGCCGATCATCAGGTCACCCCACAGCAGCCCGGCGAACTGCTCGGCCATCTCCTGCGGGAGGCCGCTGAGCAATCCGTACGACTTGGCCTTGGCCATGATCGCCGTCAGAACGGCGCGGCTGGCCTGGCGCCCGAAGGAGTCCAGCGCGTGGGCGACCTCAGGCGCGCGCACCGCTTCGGCGATCGCCAGCCTGAAGACGGCGATGACCGTGGAATTCGTTGTTTCGGACAGGAGCTGCGTGCCGAAGGCGACGAGCGCGTGTTCAAGAGTTTGGCGGTCGTGGGGCTCGGGCAGACCAGCGGGCGTCCGCACTCGCTCGACCCGCTCACGGATGCAGGCCGCGAGCATTTCCTGCTTGTTGCCGACCAGAGCATAAAGCTCCCGCTTTGAGACCCGCGCGCGCTTGGCGATCTCGAGCGTACTGGTCTTGGCGTAGCCAGCCTCCATGAACGCCGAGAAGGCCGCTTCGAGGATGCGCTGGCGAGCCGGCTTCTCGCCGGCGGCCTCCCCACATGGTTTCGACATCGCCGCTTCAGACACTGCATCCCCTTGACTCGGTACCGAGGAGTACCATACCGTCAATCACTGGTACCGACCGGTACCAGACCGAGGCGATGTCAAGGAGGCAAGGCCTGGTGGAGGGAACAGTGCTCGTGACCGGCGCGGCCGGCGGCGTACAGGGCAAGACCGGGCGGCGCGTCACCGAGTTACTGCGGGAGCGAGGCGTGCCGGTCCGCGCCATGGTCCGCACACTTGATGACCGGGCCGAATACCTGCGCAGCCTCGGCGCGGAGGTGGTGGTTGGCGACTTCCTCGACTTCCAGTCCATCCAGAAGGTCGTAGACGGCGTTTCCACCGTCTATTTCGCTTACCCCGTCCAGCACGGCCTGCTCGACGCGACCGTCAACATGGCGGTCGCGGCTCGCGACGCTGGAGTCACGCGGCTCGTCGACATGGTGATGCTGATCTCGACCCCGGATGCGCCGACGCCGCGCTTGCGGGAGAACTACCTGTCCGAGCAGGTTTTCGAGTGGGCCGGGATCGGCGCCGCGCATGTGCGGGCCACGGTGTTCTTCGAGAACATCCGCGCCCTGGCGAGCGCGACGATCGCCTCGGGCGTGTTCATGGCGCCCTTCGGCGACGACAGCACCGTGATCCCCCTGGTCGCCGGAAACGACGTGGCGCGGGTGGCCGCCGGACTGCTCACCGCCGAGGACCTACCCGCGGGCAGTTCCTACTCGCTGATCGGCCAGCTCCTGACGGTGAAGGAAATCGTCACGGCCCTGGAGCACGGGCTCGGCCGGGAGGTCAGATACCAGGACGTGTCCGACGAGTTCTGGGCGGAGGCGGCCAGCAGCCGCATCAACGCCCACGCGGTCGCGCACCTGTCCAAGCTGTGGACTACCTTCCGCACTCGGCGGGTGGATTACACGGAGTACAACGGACCAGCCACCATCGAGAAGCTGGGCGGCCGCAGGCCGCACACGTTCGCGGCGTTCGTGGCCGAGGAGAAGCTCAACTTCCCGGCGAAGACAGGAAGTTGAGCGGGCTGAGCAGGAGTCACGCGCCGGGCGCCTGCCGTGTCGAAGCAAAGCAGGGCGGTCGGGCCTCAGTCAGTCGCCAATCTCCATCCTGTCATTGCTCGTCACCAGCTGGTCGCGGACGCCGTACGCCACTCGGATTCCGGCCGCAGCCCGGAGACGGCCACCGTACGAGGGCCGCGTAATTCCCGCACACGCGACGGCGCGCATGTAGAGATTCGGTCCGCGGTTCCGACTCTCCCACTGAGTGGGCCCCAACCCAGGGGCCGCCAGAACAGGAGCGAAGCGAACATGACAAAGGTGACGGCACAGATGTCGGTGTCACTCGACGGCTTCTACGCCGGTCGGCAACACAGGGGCGAGGCGGCGGATTGGATGGAGTCGGCGGAGGCTGCGGGCTTCTTCCGGGTCACTCGATGGGTGATCGACGCCATGGCTTGGCGGGAACGGCAGGGCTTCGCGGGCGGGGAGCAGAACGTCAGTTCTGACGTCATCGCTGAGACGTTCGAGGCCGCAGGGGCGTACGTCATGGGGCGACGCATGGCGGACGGTGGTGAAGTTCCTTGGGGTGACGAGCCTCCGTTTCGGGCGCCGGTGTTCGTCGTGACCCACCGGCCCCGCGAGGTACTGGTGCGACAAGGCGGGACTAGCTTCACTTACGTGACCGACGGTATCGCCAGCGCCGTGGAACAGGCTCGCGCCGCCGCGGGGGGCAAGAATGTGGCGGTCGCCGGAGGGGGCAGCCTGCTCCGCCAGGTGATCAAGGCCGGGCTGCTGGACGAGCTGGAACTGCATATCGTCCCGGCCGTGCTCGGCACGGGGATGCGCCTGCTCGATGCCGACCTCGACCTCGCCGAGAAGGAAGCGATCGAGCTCACGCCTACCCGAGTGATCCACACCCCTGAGGTCACGCACATCCGCTACATCGTCAATGGACGGGCCGCCCTCGTCCTCGACGACCGCGGCAGTGGAACCGACGCACCGTAGCGAAATCGCCGCGAACGCCGGGGAGACTCCGACAGGTCTCCCCGGCCGCGACATCTGGGTCCGAACCGGAGTTACCCGACAGTCGGGGAGGTGCGTTGCCGTCGAAGGTCCTTGCCGGTGGACGGGGGGATGGAGGCGTGCGGGTCGATCCGGCGGTGAAGCCGGCGCAGCGGAGCGGGGGCCCACCAGTTGGCTCGCCCGGCGAGGCGCATGACGGCCGGTACCAGCACGGCGCGGATGATGGTCGCGTCGACCAGGATCGCGATCGCGACGCCGATGCCGATCATCTGGAGATACATGACGCTGCCGGTGGCGTAGAGGGAGAACGACACCGCCAGGATGGCGGCCGCAGAGGTGATCAGGGGAGCACTGCGCTGCAGCCCTTCCAGGACCGCACGCGTGTTGTCGCCGGTGGCCTCGTACCGCTCCTTGATCCGGGACAGCATGAACACCTCGTAGTCCATCGATAGTCCATACGCCACGCAGAACATCAGGATCGGGAAGGCTGGGTCCAGCGTGCCGATCGGGGTGAAGCCGAGCAGCGACGAGAACGCTCCTTCTTGGAAGACGAACACCAGCGCGCCGAACATGACCGAGAGGCTGAGCAGGTTCAGCACGGTGGCCTTGACCGGGATGAGCAGGCTGCCCGACATCAGAAACAGCAGCACGAACGTGATGGCCAGGATCAGCGCGGCGACCAGCGGTACCCGCTCCATCAAGGTGGACCGGAAGTCGGTCAGCTCCGCCGGATACCCGCCGACCAGCACACGCGCGAACGGCGCCGGCTCGGCCCTGACCCGCTCGACGAGTTCGGAGACCTCGGTGCCGGCGAGCACCTCGCGGGTCGGGATCGCCTCCAGGCGGGTGCCCGCCGCACTGGTCAGCCGCTCCGGGTGGGGCGCCTGGCGCACCAGCGCGCCGTCGACAAAGACGCCGGCGGCCGAGTTGACCTGGGCGATGCCGTCGATGCGGGAGAGTCGGCCGGCGTACGGGGCGGCGGCGTCCGGCCGGCCGGCCGGGGCGACGATGTGAATGGCGTCGTTCGGCTCCTGGGCGAAGTTGGCCCGTAGCTCGTCGTACGCCTGCCGGGTAGACGCCGACGGCGGCAACACTCGGTCGTCGGGCAGGCCGATCCGCAGCCCCAGTGCCGGTGAGCCGAGCACCGCGATCAGGACGAGCCCGGCGGTGGCGAACCACAGCGGCCGGCGCATCACCCGGGAACCGAAGCGGTGCCAGCGCCGCCCACCGGCCGCGTCTGGCGCTGTTCCCCGGCGGAGCGCCCGGGGGCCGAGCGCGGCGAGCGCCGCGGGCAGCAGGGTCAACGAGCCGAGCACCGCCATCGCGACGACGAGGACGCCGGCGTAGGCGAACGAGCGCAGGAACGCGTATGGGAACGCCAGCAGCACCGACAGGGAGGCGGCCACCGTGAGCCCGCTGAAGATGACGGTACGACCAGCGGTGCGGACCGTCGTCACCACCGCGTCCGGCACCCGCGCGCCGGCGGCCATCTCCTCGCGGAACCGCGCGATGACGAACAGGCTGTAGTCGACGCCGAGACCGACCCCCATGACCAACGTGATGTTGGCCGCGAACGACGACACCTCGGTAAATCCGGCCAGAAGCCGGAGCCCGGCCAGGGTGCCGGACACAGCGAACAGCCCGATGCCGAGGGTCAGCAGGGCCAGCCGCACTCGCCGGTACAGCGCGAGGAGCAGGACGACCATCAGGGGAATGATCAGTATTTCCGCTCGGACGAAATCCGCCGTCGCCTGCTCGCTGATCTGAGCAGAGACCGCCTCCGCGCCGGCCACCCGCACATCGATCGTGGCTGAGGTGCGCGTGAACGCTGGCAGCAGCCGTTCCCTGATCTCCTCGCGCGCGGTTGTGGCGTCCCCCTCGACGTGGGCCAGGACCAGCGCCTGCCGTCCGTCCGAGCCGCGCAGCATCGGGTCATCGCCCTCCGACCAGTACGACCACACGTCCCCGACGAGCGGCCGGCCCCGCAGGTCCCCGGACAGCTGCTGACCAGCGGTGCGGACCACCGCGCTGTCCACGGTGCCGGTGCGGGCGGTGACCAGCAGGATCAAGTTCGCGTTACCGGTGCCGAAGTCCCGTCGCAGCAGCTCATGGGCCTGCACGGAGTCGGTGCCCGGTGCCTCCCAACGGCTGAGCACCAGGACGCTCATGGCACCGGCTCCGACGACGGCGAACACCAGGGTCACGATCAGACCCGTGACGAGCGTGATCCGATGACGTCGGGCGACGACAGCGCCTAGCCAGCGCAATCCAGACATGGGCATCCTCTGCTACGGTCGGAATACGAGCGATCGCCCGTATTTTCAAAATACGATTGATTACTCGCATTCGTCAACGCCGTCCGCATCGCAAGGAGCTAGGGGTGACTGAGGCACGTCCGGTCAAGCGGCAGGCGCGTGGCCGGCAGCGGATCGCCGATATCCTCGACGCGGCGCTCGCCCTGTTCGCCGAGGCTGGGTATGAGGCGACGACCACTAATGCGGTCGCGGCCCGCGCCGGCATCTCGCCCGGTTCGCTGTACCAGTTCTTTCCGAACAAAGAGGCAATCGCGGAGGCACTGTCCGCCCGGCTGGTGGAGCAGATGCAGGCGGTGCACTCCTCGGCGTTCGACCTGGCGCAGGTCACCGACCTGACGTTGGACGAGCTGATCGACAGGATGCTAGACCCGCTGATCGCGTTCAACCTGGCGAACCCGGGCGCGAAGGCCCTGTTCGGGAACACCGACATGCCGGCCCGCCTGGCAGGGGCGGCGCGTCCGCTGCAGGAGGCGGTGGTTGGCAGGGTGGCGGCCATCATCGGAGCCCGCTTCCCCCGACTCCCCGCCACCGAACGGAATCTCGCCGCCCTGGTGACGGTGCGCATCGTCGCGGCCATGATGCCGCCCATCGTGGCCGCACACGGCGTCGACCGGGACGCGCTGATCGCCGAGCTCAAGAAGGCGCTGCGCGGCTACATCGCCCCGCTCGACGCCCACTGAGGAGGGCTATGACGTTGGCTGATGTGTACCAATCGCGGCCAAGCCGTCCGGCACCGAGCGTGCCCGGTGCCGGACGGCTTGGTTAGCGGGCCGCCCGCAGGATCAACTTCGTCACCACGTCGGGGTGGCTCATCATCGCGACGTGTGAGCTGTCGATCTCGACGGTCGTGGCGCGGGCTCGCTTCGCCATCGCGCGCTCGGCTTCGGGCGGGATGATCCTGTCCTGCCGGGCGACGAGGTACCAGCTCGGCACCGATTTCCAGGCCGGTGGACCGGACGGCGTGACGAGCGCCGCCAGCGCTCCGGGCCGCTGGGTGGCGGCCATGATGCCGGTGGTGCTCCGCGGCAGATCCTGCGCGAACAGGCGGTGGAAGTAGGCCGGGTCGATGTAGGCGTCCCCGTCTCCAGGAGCGGCGCCCGGGTAGGGCCGCACGATGAGATGGTTGGTCACATCGGTGTGGCCGCCGCCCAGCGCGTTCGCCGCGGCGACGCTCTCGCCTTCGTCGAGGGCGTACGCCGCCACGTAGACCAGGGCCTTGACGTTCGAGTTCCCCGTGGCGCCGTTGCTGATCACCGCCCCGCCGTAGGAATGGCCGACGAGTACGACCGGACCGTCGATGGCGGTCAGGAACTGGCGGAGGTACTCGCCGTCCGCCTGCGGTCCGCGTAGCGGGTTGGAGAACGAGACCACCTGGTAGCCGGCCGCGAGCAGCCTGCCGGCGACCGCGTTCCAGCCGCTGGAGTCGGCGAAGGCGCCGTGGACCAGGACGATCGTCGGCTTCGCCGTTGACGTTCGGTCCGCGTGTCCGGCGACGGCGCGGAGATCGGAGGACGCGTTCGCGGAGGTCGTGGACCCGGTGAGAGCGAGCCCGCCCATGAGGACAGTGGCGGCGATTGTCTTGAGCAACCGGCGACGCGGACGGGAGCGCACAGGGGGACCGGAGTTGTGGGATGCCATAAGGAACTCCTCAAGTCGATGAGACCCGCACATCGTCGACTGGTAGACGTGAGCACCGGACCACGTGATGTTCGTAGTTTTCTCACGCTGGTGCTGTCCGCGCCGCGTGACCTAACGTCGTCCATATGACCAGAGGGCTCTTCGGTCGCGATGACGAGCGGCGGCGGTTGGGTCTCCTGCTCGGCAATGCGCGCAACGGTCGCGGTGGATCGCTGTTGATCACCGGTGAACCTGGAATCGGCAAGACGGCGCTGCTTGAGGCATCCGCTTCAGGCGCGGCCGGCCTGTCGATGCTCCGGGTCGACGGTTTCGAGTCGGAGATGACGCTCCCCTTCGCGGCCATCCAGAGGCTGACCATCCCGCTAAGCGAACATTTGCCCGCCCTGTCCGAGCGTCAGCAGCAGGCGATCCAGGTCGCCTCGGGCCTTGCCGAAGGCCCGCCACCCGATCGTTTCCTGGTGGGGCTGGGAGTGCTCGGACTCCTTACCGCGGCTGCCGCCCAGACGCCCGTCGTGTGTGCCGTGGATGACGCACACCTGCTGGACCAGGAGAGCCTGAACGTGATGGCGTTCGTGGCTCGACGTCTCGCCGTTGAGCCGGTCGCGATGCTGTTCGCCGCCAGGGACGAGAAAGAAGTCGCCGCTCGCTTGGGCGGCGTTCCCGAGCTGGTGCTCGCGGGGCTCAATCAGGAGTCCGCCATCGCTCTGCTCAGAAGGTCCCTCGCCGCTCCCATCGACCCGGCCTCAGCGGCCGCGATCGCCCGGGCCACGGGAGGAAATCCGCTCGCGCTCATCGATCTCGCCGAGGACCTGTCCACGCGCGGGCTCGGCGGGCTCGGCCTCGGCGACGATCCGATCCCGGTGGGCCGTCATCTCGAGGCGCACTACGCACGGCGCGTGCGGCAGATGGACACCCAGGTCCAGCAGTGGGTTGTGCTGGCCGCCGCGGACACCACAGGCAACGTCGACCTCATCACCTCCGCGGCACACGCGATGAATCTGGGTGATGACGTCGTCGATCAGGTCGAGCACGCCGGGCTGGTGGAGCTGCGGGAAACGGTCCGGTTCCGGCATCCACTGGTGCGGTCCGCCATCTACAACGCGTCCTCGGGCGCGGACCGCAGGCGAGCACATCGAGCCCTCGCCGAAGCCGCTGACCAGCTCGGGATGATCGAGCTTGAGGCATGGCATGCCGCGAAGGCCACGCTCGGAACGGACGCGCACGTGGCCGACCGGCTGGAGCACACGGCGGACCTCGCCGCGCGCCGTGGTGGCTTCGCGTCTCGGGCGAGCATCCTCACCCGTGCCGCGGAGCTGACTCCGCCCGGCCGCGTCAAGAACTCTCGCCTGGTCGGCGCGGCAGAGGCCGCGCTCGCTGTAGGCGCCGCCCAGATAGCCCACGAGCTGCTCGAAAGGATCGATGCGGGCTCCGCCGATCGGGTGGATCGAGGGCGCATGATCGTCGTTCGCTGCGCGCTCGGCATGTTCACCGCGGATCCAGCCGTCCTGCTCCCCGCGCCAGCCGAACTCGTCCGCGCGGCGGATGACTTCCACGGACTCGACACTGAGCGGGAACAACGAACACTCATCAAGGCCTTCGAGTTCTGTGCGACCGTCGACCGGCTCATGCAGGGCGTCTCACAGGACGCCTTGGGCCGACGTTTTGAGGCGGCGGTGACGTTGCGGAGCGGAGTGGACGCGACCATCCTGGCCGGCCTCGGATCGCTCATCCTGAAGCCCTACTCGGAGGCGGTTCCCCGGGTCCGGGCAGCATTCGATGCGATCTTGGAGCTGCCGGACCACGAGATGATGCACATGGGCACGGCGATCGCGTCGCTGGGGACCTTCCTGTGGGATGAGGCCGGTCGCAGGGCCGGGCTCGCCCGGGCCGCCGCGGCGGCCCGCGACCACGGGGCGCTTCAGGCCCTCGACTTGTTGATGTGGGCTACTTCGCTCGCTGAGCTGACCGGCGGGACCGTGAAACGTGCCGAGGAGTCCATCCAGCAAGTACGCGAGGTACGGCTCGCGATGGGCTATGACGCGGAGAACGTGATCAACGCCGCCTTGATGGCGTGGACCGGTTCGCCGCGCCATATCGTCCTGGCCATCGCGGACGGCGCCAACGCCGCCGGCTTCGGTGGTGTCAGCGCTTCCGCGATCGCGGCCGTTGGCCTTCGCGACCTCGCCGAAGGCAACTACCGCGACGCCTACGACCGCCTCCAGCCGCTGGTCAAGAACCCGTTTCTGCACGTGACACCCAACCAGTACCCCGACTTCGTGGAAGCGGCGGTCCGGAGCGGACACGCGCACGAGGCACCGCCATACGTCGACCTGCTCCTCGACCGGGCCGCGGTGAACGGCTCCCTGTGGTGCCATGGAGTCGCCGCCCGCGCTCGCGCGTTGATCAGCGAGGACTCGGCGGCGGAGCCCCACTTCGTGGCCGCGATCCAGGCGCTCGATCAGACCGGCGCGGAGATCGACCTCGCAAGGGCCCATCTGCTCTACGGCGAGTGGTTGCGGCGGATGAGACGTCGCCGTGACGCGGGCGAGCAGCTGCAGCTGGCGGTCCAGCACTTCGAACGTAGCGGCGCCTTGATGTTCCTGCAGCGGACCCGCGCCGAGCTGGAGGCCGCCGGCATGAAGCCGGTGGCCCACCGCGACTCCGGCACACCCGATCTGACCACTCAGGAGCTGACCATCGCCCGGCTGGCGGCGGTCGGACGCACGAATCCGGAGATAGCGGCCAATCTCTTCATCAGCGTGAACACGGTCGACTACCACTTGCGCAAAGTGTTCCAGAAGCTCGGCATCTCCTCACGGCGTCAGCTCGCAGACAGGCTGACGGCCGCCGACCGCTGAGCGACTACGTGAATCACGTGGTCCGCGAGTGCGGGCGCGGGCGGCAGGCTCGGTCCATTCCATCGAGCCAAAGGAGGCCACCGTGCCCTACGTCACCGCCGACGACGGAGCCCGGATCTTCTACAAGGATTGGGGGATCGACGGATCCCCGGTCCTGCTCAGCCATGGCTGGCCGCTCAACTCCGACGCGTGGGAAGCGGCCGCTCTCTTCCTCGCCAAGCACGGGCACCGTGCCATCGCTCATGACCGGCGTGGCCACGGCCGCTCGTCGCAGACCTGGCACGGCAACGAGATGGACACCTACGCCGACGACCTGGCCTGTCTGATCGACCATCTCGACCTGCGGGACCTCACCTTGGTCGGGCACTCGACCGGTGGCGGGGAGGTCGTGCACTATATCGGTCGCCACGGCAGCAACCGCGTCTCGAAGGTGGTCCTGGTGTCCGCCGTACCGCCGCTGATGCTGCGCACCGGCGACAACCCCGAGGGGCTCCCGATCGAGACCTTCGACGCGATCCGCGCGGGCGAGGTCGCGAATCGGTCCCAGCTCTACCGGAACCTGGCCGACGGCCCGTTCTTCGGGCACAACCGCAGGCAGGACGTCGATCAAGGCTTCCGGGACGCGTTCTGGCTGCAGAGCATGGCATGCGGGCACCGAGCCGCGTACGAGTGCATCGCCGCCTTCTCGGCCACTGACTTCCGGCCGGATCTGGCGAAGATCGACGTCCCTACCCTGGTCATCCACGGCGACGATGACCAGATCGTGCCGTTCGAGGTCGGGGGGAAGCGGTCGGCCGAAATGATCGACGGCGCCATCCTGAAGGTCTACGAGGGCAGCGGACACGCCTTGCCCGACACCGACCGCGACCGCCTGCACGCCGACCTGCTCGAGTTCATCGAAGCCTAAGGAGCCCTCATCATGGACCACCGCTTCCGTCCCGACACCGTGGTACTTGTCCACGGCCTGTGGATGACACCCCGCAGCTGGGAGAACTGGGTCACGCACTACGAGGCCAAGGGCTTCACCGTGCTCACCCCCGCCTACCCGGGCTTCGAGATCGAAGTCGAGGCACTCCGCGAGAACCCGGACGTCATCGCCAAGCTGACCGTCCCCGAGACCGTCGACCACCTGGCCGCCGTCATCGAGGCCGTCCCGACCCCGCCGATCATCATGGGCCACTCCTTCGGCGGCACGCTCACCCAGCTGCTCCTGGCCCGCGGACTGGGATCAGCGGCGGTGGTCATCGACTCCGCGCCCACCGAGGGAGTCCGGGTCAACCCGCTGTCGCAGGCGAGGTCGCTGTTCCCCGCGCTGAAGAACCCGGCCAACCGGCACAAGGCCGTCGGCTTCACTCCCGAGGAGTTCCACTACGCCTTCACCAACACCCTCACCGAGGAGGAATCGCGCAAGGTGTGGGATCGCTACGCCATCGCGGCGCCGGGCCACTGGGTGTGGGAGTACGGGCTGTTCGCGAACTTCAAGCCCGGCCACCAGGACACCTGGGTCGACTACTCCGCCGACCGTGCTCCGCTGTTGTTCATCGGCGGTGAGAAGGACCACATCATGCCGCCGTCGGTGAACAAGTCGAACGCCAAGCACTACCAGAAGTCTCCCGCGATCACGGAGTACTACGAGTTCGAGGGCCGTGACCACTGGACCTGTGCCGCGCCCGGCTGGGAGGCCGTGGCCGACTACGGCCTGGCCTGGGCGCTGGAGCACGCGACGTCCCGCGGCACCCACGCGGGATCCTGATCCATGTGGACAAAGGTGGCCCGCCCATGACGACCCTCACCCACGTGGGCGGGCCCACCGTCTTGCTGGAGCTCGACGGCTGGCGCGTCCTCACCGACCCCACCTTCGACCCGGCAGGACGGCGGTACGGATTCGGGTGGGGCACCTCGTCCGTCAAGCAGCGTGGCCCCGCCCTGGCGGCCGAGGACGTCGGCCCCGTCGACGTCGTTCTGCTCAGCCACGATCATCACGCCGACAACCTCGACGACCTCGGCCGGACCCTGCTCCCCAGCGCGGCGACGGTCGTGACGACGAGGTCCGGAGCTCGCCGCCTGGCCCTGCCCAACGCTCGCGGCCTTGCGACAGGCGGGACCACGCGCCTCACGGCACCGGGAAAGCCACCGTTGACCGTCACCGCCACCCCCTGCCGGCACGGACCACCCCTGAGCCGTCCCGTCGTCGGAGCCGTGGTCGGGTTCGCCCTCACCGTCGGCGACCGGCCGGGCGTCGCGGTGTGGATGACGGGTGACACCGTTCTGAACCGGCCGCTCCGCCGGGTCGCGCGCGAGCTGGACGTCGACGTCCTGCTCCTCCATCTCGGCAGCGTCCGCTTCCCGCAGACCGGCCCCCTGCGCTATTCCATGGCCAGCCGGGACGCCGTCGAGCTGCTTGCCCTGTCGCGACCGCGGGTGGCTGTTCCCGTCCACTACGAAGGATGGTCGCACTTCTCCGAACCACCGGAACACCTGCGCAGCACGCTGGCCACCGATCCCGGTTCGCGTTCCGTCGTCCGCTGGCTCGAGCCCGGAATCCCGATCGGCCTGTGAACGTGAGTGGCACGAGTGACCGCGTCAGCCGGCTGCTGGTCATGCCGCGCAGCGCGAGGTGGCCGGGCAGGTCGGCGGCCTCGTCCCGGACGGCTCCCGGCCAGTCGCCGTGCAGGAGCGCGGCAGTCGCGACGTCGCGGTCGAGCAGGTCGACGGCCGGGGCCTCCGCCACCTCGCTCAGGATGTGAGCGAGATCTGCCAGCGGGTCGCCGAGCCCCGCCTCGCGCCAGCCGAACACGTTGAGCGGCCGGGCCGTGCGGAGCGAGGCGGAGAAGCGGCCGTGGATCAGTGTCGTCCGCCGACTCGCGCGCTCCCGGCCAAGGGCGTCGCGCAGGAATGGGTATGAGGCCTGGTCCAGTAGTGCGGCGGCGTACGCGGCGTGGCCCGACATGGACTCGTCGGCCAGCCAGGCAGTGGTCTTGGATCAGCTCGGGTTCGGGAGGCCCTGGAACTCGGGCAACCGTCGTTCCGCGTACGCCGCGACTCCTTCGCGTACATCCGGACCGGCGAAGGAGTCGAGCATCAGCCGGTCGGCGTCGGAAACCGCCTCGTCGAAGTCCTGGACGGCAGCGGCCCAGAGCTGGGATTTGATGGTGAACATCGACCAGGGCGAACTGGTGTCGGCCAGTTCCGGCGGGAGAACGCGGTCATGAGCTTGGCCGACGGGGTGGCGAACCGGACGTCGCAGTACAACGCCTCGACAAGACCGAGCCCGCCGGCGCCGCTGACGGTGTGCGAGTGGAGTCGCCGGAAGCCGCGGGCGGAGCGATCGGCCGGCATGAATGCGGAGATCGGGTCTTCGGTGCCGGTGACGAACAGCGACGGCGCCTCGATCCTGTGCTGGTCGCGGCGGGTCGCCAGGCGCCAGTTCGCGTCGATGTTGCGGTAGTAGTTGAGGCCGCCGCCGAAACCGGTGCGTTCGAACTCGCGCACGTACGTGTCGAGCACGTCGTCGAGCAACCATGCGGGCGCGCCGATCACGTCATCGGAGTCCAGCTGGTCGACGCGCCCGGACAGCACGGCGACCAAGGTGCGGCTGACGTCGCGTTCGAGCATCGCTTCCGGTGTCGCTTTCTCCTGAAATTTCAGCATGTAGAAGTCATCACCGAAGCGGCTGCGGAAGATCCCCATAGGCGCGACCGGGGCTGGCACGGTGTACGGCACGCTGAGCCCGGTCAAGGACAGGACGCGGCCGGGGTGAGTCAGCCCCAGCGGCCAGACCGAAGCGGCACCCCAGTCGTGCCCGACGAAGTGCGCCCGCTCGACCTGCTCGTGGTCGAGAAGCGCGATCAAATCCGCCCCGACGGTGTCACTGTCGTAGCTGTCCGGCGAGCTCGGGCGCGAGCTACGCCCGTAACCACGCATATCCGGAGCCACCACGCGATAGCCCGCCTCGACCAGCGCCGGCACCTGGTGGCGCCAGGTGATGGCCAGGTCGGGGAAGCCATGGGCCAGCACGACCAGAGGTCCGGAACCCGCGATCGTCACGGCGAGGTCGATGCCGTTCACCTGCCACGTGTCGTGGTCCCTCACGTGCTCTCCGTTTCACGGCGGCGATGCGCCTCGGCTCCTTTGTGCTACCGCGCATAGGTGGCGGCGCCGTCGACGACGAGGGTCTCGCCGACCACGTAGTCGCCAGCTCGGGATGCGAGATACACCGCGGCCCCGGCCATGTCGTCGGGCTTGCCGATGCGTCCTGCGGGGATCAACGTCTCGATCTCGTCGGCGCGGTCCCGCGCGTCGCGGTTCATCTCCGACGCGAAGGCGCCGGGGGCGATACCGCTCATCACGATCCCGTCCCGCACCAGCCGCAGCGCGAGGCGACGGGTGAGGTGGATCAGGCCCGCCTTGCTGGCGTGGTAGGAGTACGTCTCCAGCTCGCTCATGGAGATGCCGTCGATCGACGCGATGTTGAGCACCTTCGCGGGCCGTTCGTCGCGTGTTCTGCGCAGCATCGGAAGCAGCCGCTGGGTGAGGAAGAACGGCGACTTGAGGTTGAGGTCGGCGACCTTGTCCCACCCCGACTCAGGGAACTCCTCGAACGGCGCGCCCCAGGCGGCACCTGCGTTGTTGACCAGGATGTCGAGTCTGCTCTCGTGCCGCTCGAGAGCGGACACGAGCCGCTCGATCCCCTCCAGGGTGGACACGTCAGCCGGAAGCGAGACACAAGCCATCTCCCGCGCCGCCGCGTCACAGGCGGCCGCCTTGCGCGCGCTGATGTAGACCCTCGCGCCAGCGGCGAGAAACCCTTCAGCGATCATGCGTCCGATCCCCCGCGAGCCGCCGGTCACCAAGGCGGCTCGCCCTTCGAGGGAGAAGAGCTCAGCGTGGCGCACGGTCACGTCGCGTCCGGGTTGAGCCGCACGAGCATCTTGCCGACGTTGGCTCCGCCGAGCAGACCGAGCAGTGCGTCGACGGAGTGCTCCAGGCCCTCGACGACCGTCTGCGTCGAGGTCAGCGACCCGTCCTCGAGCCAGCCGGAAGCCAGATCGACCCACTCGTCGCGGCGGTCGGCGTGGTCCATCACGATGAACCCGCGCAGCGTGAGGCGCATGCGGACGGCCTGCAACAGGTTCGTCGGACCCGGCGTGGGCTTCTCCGCGTTGTACTGGGAGATCGCTCCGCACAGCGCGACGCGCCCCCCGATCCGCAGGGACGACAGCGCTGCCTGCAGGTGGTCGCCTCCGACGTTGTCGAAGTAGACGTCGATGCCCTCGGGCGCCGCATCGCGCAGCGCTCGCGAGATCGGTCCGGCCTTGTAGTCGATGGCCCGGTCGTACCCGAACTCCCGGACGAGACGTCCGGCCTTCTCCGGCCCGCCCGCGGAGCCGATCACCGTAGCCGCGCCGAGGTGACGGGCCACGCGAGCGGCGACCAGGCCGACCGCCCCGGCCGCACCGGAGATGAAGACCACGTCGCCCTCGCGCACACCGGCGATCTCCTTGAGCCCGACGTACGCCGTGAGCCCAGGCATTCCGAGCACGCCCAGATAGGCCGAGGCAGGAGCTTTCCGGGTGTCCACCCGAAGCGTGTGCTCGCCGTCCAGCACCGCGTAGTCACGCCAGCCCAGGCGATGAAGCACCTGGTCGCCGACCGCGAGATCGTCGGCGTGGGACTCGACGACGGTGCCCACGGCGCCGCCCTCCATCGGCTCGCCGAGCCGGAACGGCGGGACGTACGAAGGGACGTCCCGCATCCGGCCGCGCATCGCCGGGTCGACCGACATCCAGTCGTTGCGTACGAGAACCTGGCCCGGGCCGGGATCGGGCACCGCCAGCTCCTCGATCCTGAAGTCACTGTGCGCGGGCAGACCCGACGGTCGTGCCACGAGACGCACCTCACGACTCTTGATGGTCATCATCGTCAGCGGGCCACGACGGCGGACGCGCAGCGGCTGATCACGTCGCAGTAGGCGGCCGACACTTCTGAGCCGATCACTCCAGGCTGCATCTGGTTCATCATGTAGCTGATCGTCATCCGCCGGTCGAGGTCCATGATGATCAGAGAGCCGCCCCAGCCGCCCCAGAAGCAGACCTTGCCGACCGGCACGAAGGGCACCCCCTCGGGCTCGGGCAGGGCGTAGCCGATGCCCCAGCGCAGCGGGAGGCCCAGGAACAGGTCGGGGCCGTGCGCCTGCTCGCGGAAGATGAGCTCGATGGTCTCCGGCTTGAGCAGGCGGACGCCGTTGGTCTCGCCGCCCAGGGAAATCGCCGACATGATCTGGGCGACCGAGCGCGCGTTGCCGTGGCCGTTGCAGGCGCCGATGTCGGCCCTATACCACTGTGTGGTGTTCGCCAGGGTGGGGTCGTTGTAGGAGCCGACGAGGGTCTTGTAGAAGACGCTGTCGGGGTCGGGGGCGGGCATCTCGAGCGTCGCCGTCCCGGCGGGCAGGAGCATCGTCGCGATCCGATCCCAGTCGGCCTCCTTGGCGCCGATCTGGAAGTCGGCTCCGAGCGGACCGGCGATCTCGTCGGCGACGAAGTCACGCAGGCTCTTGCCTGCCACCCGGCGTACGACCTCGCCGACGAGGTGGCCGAAATTACTGGCGTGGTAGCCGCTGGCCGTACCGGGTTCCCACCAGGGCGGCTGGGCGGCGAGCTTGGCCGCGGCGGCGGCGAAGTCGTAACTGTCCTCGGGCGCGAACGGCTGCGCCCAGGCCGAGACACCGGAAGTGTGGCTGAGCAGGTGCCGGACCTCGACGTGTTCCTTGCCGCCTGCGGCGAACTCCGGCCAGTAGTGGGCCACGGTCTCGAAGGGGTCGAGCAGCCCTCGGTCGACGAGCATGAGCGCGGCCAGGCTGGTGATCGTCTTGGTCGTTGACCAGACCGTGACGATGGTGTCCTCGGTCCAGGGCCGGGTGCGCTCGGCGTCCATGTGGCCGCCCCAGATGTCGACCACATTGGTGCCGTCGACGTTCACGACGATGCCGGCGCCGACTTCGACTCCGGCGTCGAGGTTCGCCGCGAGGGCGTCACGGACCTCTCGGTACTGCTCCGTCACCTGTCCGAAAACCTCTGCCACGGCTGATCCCTTCTCCGAGGCTGTTGCCCCATCACGGCGGGACGGTGCAACGTTTGTGGATATGTTGCGCAGCGTGGCATAACGTACGTCCCGCGGTCAAGACCAGAGGTCGATCATGGTGCGGTCGCGGGACGCGAGCAGCGCGAGGGAGGGCGCGATGGTCGGCAGCTCATAGGTGAAGAAGTAGCGGGCGGCCAGGCGCTTGCCGTCGTAGAACGCGCCTTCATGCCCGTACGCCACCAGCTCCTGCTCAAGCCGGCTACGTCACCGGCTCGGTGCTGCCGGTTGACGGCGGGTCATAGCTCCACGTGGAGGAGGGCTGCCACCGAGGCACGGATCTTGGTGGCGTCCGGGCTGTCACCGATGATCGTGTCGGCGTAGATGAACGACTCGATGATCCGCACGATGAGGTAAGCCAGGTCGTGGGAGTCGAGCGCGTGGGTCAGGTTGCCCCGGTCGCGCTCCTGCTCGACCATGCGCTCGAAGATACTGACCACGTATCCCTGCACCGGGCTCGCCTTCGAGGTGAGCAGCCGCAGGGCTCGGTCCGACTCGCGCTTGAGATAAGCCTGGAAGAACTCCGAGTCGATGAGAGCCTGGGCGTAGTGGTACGCCGTGAGCGCGATCCGGGCTCCCCCGGTCTGCTTCGACTTCGCGTCGGCGTCCCGTATCGCCGACTCGGTCATGGAGATCAGGATCGCGGCCACGAGCTGGTCGCGGTTTCCGACCCACCGGAACAGCGTGGACCGGTCGACTCCCAGCTCGGCCGCGAGAACCTGCATGTCAAGCCGCTCACCCGCGACGAACCGCCGCCGCGCCAGCCGGAACGCACGTTCGGCGTCGGCGTGCCGCGCGAACGGAATCGCCTGCGGGGGACTCGACATGCTGCGGATTCTAGGCCAGTTCCGCCACGGGCTCCGCAACGCGACTGCCGATCATCCCCGTGGACGATGACCTGATGCTCCAAGGGCTATACGAGGGCAAATACGTCCATATGGGTAGGAACCAGTCATGACCAGAGTCATCGCGTTCGATGTCAACGAGAGTCTGCTTGACCTCTCTGCGCTCGACGAGGCCTTTGAGGTGCTGCTGGGGTCGGCTGCCCTTCGGGAGCAGTGGTTCAGGCAGATGCTGCAGATCACCTTCGTCGGTGGGCTGACCGGTGATTACGTGGACTACAGCACGGCCCAGCATGCCGCGTTGTTGATGCTGGCCGAACGGCACGGCAGGAAAGTCTCGGCGGCGGATGCGGCTGGGATTGTCGAGCGGATGAGCTCGCTGCCTGCCCATCCTGAGGTCGTCGGCGCGCTCCAGCGTCTACGGACCAGCCCGCTCAAGATGGTGGCGCTGACGAACTCTGTGGGCCCGGTCGCCGAGGCGCAGCTCACCAACAGCGGCATGCGCGGCTACTTCGACGCTGTGATCTCGGCCGACAGCGTGAGACAGCTCAAACCGCTGCCCGAGCCCTATCAGGCCGCCGCGAAGGTGTTCGGCGTGGACATTTCTGAGGTTCGGCTGGTGGCTGCGCACTGGTGGGACACGTGGGGTGCGCTCGCCGCGGGTTGCAAGGCGGCCTTCATCGCGCGGTCCGGCATGGTCCTCAGCCCCATCGGCCGGCGTCCGGACATCATCGGCGCCGACCTGTCCGCCGTCGTCGACCAGGTCCTTGAGGTCGATGTAGCCCCTTGAGGCGAGGATCATGATCGCGAAGCTGTTGTCGGTAAACGTCGGGTCGGGAGGGCCGACATGCGTGCCATCGTTATCGAGAGATTCGGAGGGCCGGAGTGCTTGGAATATCGGGAACTGCCGGAACCTGAGCCCGGAGCCGGACAGGTCGTCATCAAGATCAAGGCCTTTGGCCTCAACCATGCCGAAATGCATATGCGCAGAGGTGAGTGGGCCGAGGCTGCGCCGGTGAGCGGCATCGAGTGCGTTGGCCTCGTGCATGCCTGTCCCGGTGGGGAGTTTCCCGTGGGAGCCAAGGTCGCGGCGCTGATGGGCGGTCTCGGGCGTACGATCAACGGCAGCTACGCCGAATACACCCGGGCCCCGGCCTCGAACGTGGCGCTCATCGATTCCGACCTGCCGTGGGCCGAGCTGACCACCATCCCGGAGACGTACGCCACCGCCTGGACCTGCCTGTTCCCCAACCTGCAGATCACCCGGGGACAAACGCTGCTCGTCAGGGGCGGTACTTCCTCTTTCGGGCAGGCCGCGATCGGCCTCGCAGTCGATGCCGGGGCGCGGGTCATCGCCACGACACACGACCGTACCCGCTTCGGCCTGCTGGAAGACATCGGCGCGGAACGCGGCGAAGTGGAGGGGCCGGCGCTCTCCCTGCGGATCCCCGAGGCCAAGCAACTCGACGCCGTGCTCGACCTGATCGGGAACAGCACCATCCTCGACTCGCTGGCGATGCTGCGCCGGGGCGGGCGCGCCTGCCTGGCGGGATGGCTCGGCGGCCTGGACCCAATCGCCGACTTCAACCCGCTGGCGCAAATGGCGAGTGGCGTCTATCTCACTTTCTTCGCCAGTTTCGTCTTCGGCACCCCCGGCTTCCCGCTGTCCGACGTACCACTCCAGGCGATCGCCGAACGGGCGGCGGCCGGCCACCTGCGGGCCAAGCCGTCGCGCGTGTTCGGCTTCGACCAGATCCGCGAGGCCCATCGCGTCATGGAGGCCGGTACGGCCAGCGGCAAGATGGTGGTTGTCCACGAGTGAAGCATGCTGCGGCACCTAAGCGACATCCGATCGTACCTGCGACCTGCATGGATGGATTGTCGACGGGGCAGCTCAGCGAGCATGTGTGCCGTTCACTTGCCGACCGGAGGTCCGTACCACTGGAGTGCTTGTCCGGTCACGGCCGCGATGCATTCGAAGTCCCGGTCGCGATGCAGCAACGTCAGGCCCCGCAGTTCCGCCGTGGCGGCGATGACCAGGTCCACCGCCCCGGCACTACGGTGCTGTCCACGCCTGGTCAGCGCGCCCTGGACCTCCCACGCCCGGTCGTAGGCACGATCATCGACCGGAACCCATCCGAACAGCGACCGCATGTCCTCGATCCCCCGGATACGATCCGCGATCGAACGGGCGCTGAAGAAGAATTCGAGTTCGGTGATGGGGCAGACCGCGATCAGGCCGGCCGCCACCGCCTGGTCCCAGCCATACTGCTCGGCATCACCACGCATGAGCCGGGCCAGGGCACTGGTATCGATCAGGAACTGTGCCGGATTCACCGGCGGTAGCCCCTCTTGTCCTCAAAGACCTCAAGATCGAAGGCTCCCTCGCCGGCGGCCTCACGCAACCGGGCGAGCGCCAGCGCCCGGCGCCGATTCTCCAGCACTTCCCGCAGGGCGCTGTTCACCGTCTCCTTCTTCGTACTGGTCCCCAGCGCCTTGGCCACCTCCGCGACCAGATCATCATCCAGATCGATCACCGTACGACTCATCGACGCCTCCCGTATATCAAGTACTACATCGATGATATCGACCGAGATACCCACACGAAAGAATGCCAGTGCCGCCGTCGGGCAGTTCCGCTGCGGCTCCAGAATGAAAGTTACAGAAAACCTTTAGCGTAAGCCCAGGCCCCAGGTCATGGGCTAGTTGGTTGACTGTACGAACATATTCCACGCTCATACCTTTTCAGGCATGAGATGGATTCTGGCGATCTTGATGCTGGCCGCGACCACCGTGGTCGCCACGGCCACGTCGGCAGCGGCCGCGGTCGCATGCGGCGTCACGTACACGACCAACGACTGGAACGGCGGCTTCACGGCCAGCGTGACCGTCAAGAACCTGGGTGACGCGTGGAACGGCTGGACGCTGAGGTTCGCGTTCTCGGCCGGGCAGACGTTGACTCAGGGCTGGTCGGCGAACTGGTCGCAGTCGGGCGCCAACGTCACCGCGACCAACCTGGACTGGAACGCCGCCCTCGGGACCGGCGCGTCCACCTCCCTCGGCTTCGGCGGCACCTGGACCGGCTCCAACCCGAAGCCCTCGTCGTTCACGGTCAACGGGGTGACCTGCACCGGCTCGACCCCCACTGCCACCCCGACACCGACCCCTACGCCGACTCCCCCGCCTACAGGGAACGTGTGGAACCCGCCGAGCAACCTGGTCCAGCCGCTCAACCAGGTGTGGAGCCACGTCGAGTCCACTTACCCGAACCTGTACGGCTTCAGGAACTACATCTGGGACCAGATCATGGCCGGGCGGGGCAACATCAACTACTGCGTCCGATGGGACTCCGGCGCGACGGTGACCGCGGCGCTGCGCGACCAGATCCACGCCAACCTGGCCCGCATGTTCCAGAAGTGGGTCGACCAGCTCGCGGGCTGGAACGGCTGGCCGTACCCGACGGTCAACGTGAAGGTGGTGGGCTGGGCGGTACGGAACAGGGCGCAGCTGCAGTGGACGGACAACTCTGTCGACATCTACGTCAACGACATCAACGAGAACGCTCCGCAGTGCGCGCCGCCCTGCGGGCGCTTCTTCCACCAGGACGGCAACTACTCGGGCTGCCCGGGCGGGGCGAGTCATCACTATGACATGTCGCTCTGGCTGACGGCCGGGATGAGCGGTGGCGCGGGAGGCGACTGGGGTCAGCGGATCGGCAGCGAATACTTCGTCGGCGCGCTCGGCTCGGCCAACATTCACATCCTGTTACATGAAATAGGACATGGGTACGGGCTCGACGACTTCTACGACTGGACCCCGAGCGGGGTGTGCTGCTTCATCATGAAGGCGGGCTCGGCATCGCAGATCACCGAGTTCGACGGGTGGATGCTGCGTGACTGGTGGCGGCACCTCAAGAGCCGCTACAGCATCTAGTGCGGCAGCGTGGTGACACGCCGATCAAGGTCCCACCTTGGTCGGCGTGACCGCTTCAGACTCCGCCGCCCAAACGCTCCGGCCCGCTGCAGTTACGACTTGTTGCTCTATATGGCGAAAAATGTTGACGGGGTGGAGGTGATCGCGAATTCTGCGTTCGGAGTGTTCGCGAGCCGAGGGAGGCACAGCCCATGCCGCACATCACCCTGGTGTCTGACGAGCCGGGAATCCGGGGACTTTTCAGGTTTCGTCCGGAGATGGCTCGGCCGTTGAACGAGTTGGTCGAGGCGTTGCTGCGCGCGGACAACACCTTGACGCGCGGGGAACGGGAGCTGATCGCGGCGTACGTGTCGGCGCTGAACGAGTGCCGTTACTGCTTCTCCTCGCACGCGGCGTACGCGGCGGCGCAGCTGGAGGGTGGGATGGAGCTGGTCGAGCAGGTCCGCGCGGACGTGGGAGGGGCGCCGATCTCGCCCAAGCTGCGGGCGCTGCTGGGCATCGCGGCGGCCGTACAGCAGAGCGGGCTGCGGGTTACGGAACGGCTCATCACCGCCGCGCACGAAGCGGGCGCGACCGACGTGGAGATCCACGACACCGTCCTGATCGCGGCGGCGTTCTGCATGTTCAACCGCTACGTCGACGGGCTGGGCACGATCGCCCCAGACGACCCTGAATCCTACGCGGCGCGGGCCAAGCGCATCGTCTCCGACGGCTACCTCGCCCTATTGGCCGAATCCCAGCGCAAAGCGTAGCGGCCGTTGTCGGTTCGCTTTATCTGGTCAACACTTGATCTACCGATCATCTGACTGGTTCGGTCAGGCGGTGGCGGCCACAAGGGTCGCCGTGATCGGTCAAGGGGGCGCTGGATGGCGAATCGCCGGTTGATCGCGGTGCTGACAGCGATCATCGCCGTGCTCGTCGCGGTGATCGTGGTAATGATCGTCAACGGTGGGGACGATGATCGTGCCTCCCCCGCGGGCGCGGTCTCGACGCCCTCTCCTGTGTCACCGTCCGCGCAGACACCGGTCGCGTCGCCTGCCGTACAAACCTGGGCCAAGGGACAGTGCCTGAACGCGGCGTACACCGTGAACGCCTCCCCCGGAGTCGTCTCCGTCGTGCCCTGCGAGGATGCCCAGGCGAAATCGCGGATCATCGCCGTGACCGCCCAATGCCCCGCGGAGACCGACGGGCTGCGGCACGGCCCGGAGGTGCCCACCGGGCGGACCGCCTGCGTACGCAACCTCGCCGCGCCGCATCCGGGCGATCCGGGCAAGGGCGGCGGCATCCTGCGCCCGGGCGACTGCGTCTACATCGCCGAGCCGTCCGACACCAAGGACACCGATCCCCAGGAACGCCCCTGCCACGACCGGTACGGCCCGGGCAAGATCTGGAACTTCTACCAGAAGAAGTCCCAGTGCAAGGACGCCGACGGCTTCCTCGACAATCACTACACCAACCGTCGCGACCACCCGACCAAACCCGTCATCTGCACCACCGGGGGCTATGACGTCGAAACCCCGGGCGCCCAGTACGCCAAGGGCATCTGCGTCCGCAAACCGGCGAGCTTCGCCGGCGGAGTGCCCGGTTGGCGGAACGTCATAGGCGGCCTCGACGAGGTCGGCTGCCGCTCCAAGCGCGCCTGGGCCAAGGTCGTGGGAAGCGTCAGCGCGCAGAATTGCCCATCCGGCACGACGGACACCCTGTCCAGCATCGACTGGTACCCCGGCACCACCTGCCTCCGCCGTTTGTGACGCTCAGAGTTTCTGGTGCGCCGACAACCAGGACAGACCATCGCTGGGGCCGTCCGGGCGCCACGAGATGGGGAGCTGCACCAATACCGACAAACCCGTGCCGGGAGGTTCGATCTCTACTTTGCCGCCGTGCAGGACGACCTGCTGATGGATCAAGGTCAGACCCAGGCCCGATCCGGGGCTGCCGACGCGACGGCTGAAGCGGTTGAAGGCCTCCTGGTGGAGTTCCGACGGCATGCCAGGACCGTCGTCCGCCACGCGCAGGAGCGCGAAGGTGCCCTCCACCTTCACCGTCAGGTCGATGCGTACAGTGCCCCGAGGGCCGACACCGTGAACAGCCGCGTTGTCCAGGAGATTGTCGACGATCATGCGCAGGCCCTCGGCCCAGCCCCGGACGATCGCCTGCTCGGGGAGGTGCGCGACGATCCGCGCGTGCGCGTGACGGCGGGTGGCCTCGTCCACTGCCACTCCGCTCAGGGCCGCCAGGTCGACCTCCTTCAGGGAGTCGGGTTCCATCAGCTCGCCCCTGGCCAGCTGCCTCAGCATCGTGATCAGTCGCTCCACGCGGGCCTGCTCGCCAGCCAGGTCACGGATGACCTCCCCGCGATCCTCCGGCGGCAGGTTGGGATAACCCAGCAGGGCGATGTTGGCGCCCATACTCGTCAACGGCGTGCGCAGTTCGTGGGCGGCGGTCGCGGCGAAGGCGCGGGCCGTCTCCAGCGCCTCGGCGGTACGGTGAACGGCCCTGTCACGGCGGTCCAGGAGCCCGTTCACCAGGCCCGCCAGCTCGTCGATCTCCGGAACGCGGGAGTTGCGGGTCAGGCGGCCTTCCCCGGCGCGTACGTCCACGGCCGCCGCGTCCTTCGTCAGGCGCGTGAGCGGGCGCAACGCGAAACGGCCAAGGGCCAGACCCGTGGTCGCGCCCACCGCCAAGGCGATCAGCGTCACGATCAGGTGCTGACGGTACATATGGGAGATCCGGCCGGTCAGTGGCGCTTCCTGTTCGAAGACCCAAAGCCGACCCCGTCTGCCGTTGACGCCCAAGGGGGTGCTTACGTAGCGCCAGGCGCCGTCCGGCGAGGTCACGGGGCCGGGCACCGGCGTGGGCAAGGACGCCGGGACGGTACCCATGATCAGCGGGGTGCCCCTGGCAGGGGCCACGTAGACGCCCTCCTCGCCGATGGCTGTCGGCGTGACGCGAATCCTGGCCGCTCGCGCGGGGGCGGCCTCGCGCTGGGCGTACGTCAAAGCGAGAGGTTGGAGGGACTGCATCCGCTGCGCCAGCCGCACATCGCGTTCGGCACGCAGGTCGTCGATCGACAGGCGGATGATCAGCAGGCCCGACAGGCCGACCAGCAGCGGAACCATGACGGCCAGGCACAGCGCGAACCGGGTCGACAGCCTCATGACGGACGGCCCCGCAGGACGTAACCCACTCCCCTGACCGTCTCCAGGATGCGCGGCTCGCCGGCGGCCTCCAGCTTGCGGCGCAGGTAGCCGATGAACGTCTCGACCGCGTTGTGGGTGACCGCGAAGTCATAACCCCAGACACGTTCCAGCAGGACCTCGCGGGACAGGACGATTCCGGCGTTCCTGGCCAGCACTTCGAGCAGATCGAACTCGCGCCTGGTCAGGGTCAACGGCCGGCCACCGATGACGGCGTCACGACCGGCCGCGTCCAGAACCAGGTCGCCGACCCGTACGGCCGAGCCCGCGGTCCCCGCACTCGTCGCGCCAGACCTGCGCAGCAGCGCTCGAAGCCGTAACGCCAGCTCGGTCAGGTCGAAGGGCTTGACCATGTAGTCGTCGGCCCCAGCCGACAGGCCGGCCACCCGGTCGGCCACCTCGTCCAGAGCCGACAACATCAGAATCGGAACTTCGGAACCGCGCCGGCGCAGTTCGGCGCACACCTCGATGCCCGACATGCGAGGCATCGACACATCCAGGACGATGGCGTCGACCTGATCGGCTATCTCCAGTGCGGCATGGCCTGTGCCGGCGGCCTCCACGCTGAAACCCTCCAGGGTCAGCCCGCGCCGCAGCACCCGCAGGATCGCCGGGTCGTCGTCCACCACCAGGATCCGGTGTGCGCCCATCTGCTTTCCTCCTCCGGCCGTGGCCCGGCATCATACGGGGACCACGGCCGGACCTGGCATATTAGGCCTTACGGTGCACCGTGAACGGAATCGATGCCGGGTGCTGGCGGTACTTGCCCAGGTAGACCTTGCCGGTCGGCAGCGCGTTGCCGTTGATCTTCAGGTCGGAGACCGTGAGGGTGTCGGCGCAGGAGGTCTTGAAGTTGAAGCCGTCGATCAGGCCGTGGTTCACGACCGTGAAGGCGATCGTGAGCTTGTCGGCCGACAGCTCGACCTTGTCCTGCTTCTCAAGCTTGACCCACTTGAAGCCGACGATCGGGGTGTTCGAGGTGATCGTCCCCGAGTAGGTCTGGGTCTTGCTGCGCTTCTGGGTGACGCGCAGGTGGAAACCGTACTTGTCGTGCCAGAAGTAGTCGCCGCTGCGGGAGTGGATGCCAAGACCGGCAGGTCTGCCTTGAACCTGGCCGATCCAGGCGGCCTTTTCGCAGGTGCCGCCGGTTGTGGCGGAGGCGGGAGAGGCGCTGATCAGCGTCGCGCCGATCAGAGTCGCGCCCAGGGCAGCGGGAATGAGGGTGCGTCGCCGCATGGGTTAACCCTTTCGTGTGTGCGAAACCTAGCGCGCAGGACGATAGAGATGCTTCTTGGCAACAACCTGAGATTCCGGCTCAAACTCCAGACGGCGGTCGGCTCGGGGAGTTCTGGCGCCGCGCACCCGCGAGGAGTAACGTCAAGGGCGGTGCGCCGGGAAGCCTGGTCGGCAAATGTCCTATCCGATCGGCTTCGGGAGCATCCCATGTCGTCAGAGTTCGCCGTGCTCATCAACGGCCTCACCAAGCGGTTCGGCCACGTTCCCGCCCTCGACGGCCTCGACCTGGACGTACGGACCGGTGAGGTGCACGGCTTCCTCGGCCCCAACGGCGCCGGGAAGACCACCGCCCTTCGCGTCCTGCTGGGGCTCCTGCGCGGCGACTCCGGCCATGCCGAGATCCTCGGCTCCGACCCGTGGCGGGACGCGGTCGCCCTGCACCGGCGGCTCGCCTACGTTCCCGGCGACGTGACGCTCTGGCCGACCCTGTCCGGCGGCGAGGCCATCGACCTGCTCGCCCGGTTACGCGGCGGGATAGATCCACGGCGACGCGCCGCCTTGATCGACCGCTTCGACTTCGACCCGACCAAGAAGGGCCGCGCGTACTCCAAAGGCAACCGGCAGAAAGTCGCGCTGATCGCGGCCCTGTCCGCCGATGTCGAACTGCTGCTGCTCGACGAACCCACCGCGGGCCTGGACCCGCTCATGGAGGCCGCGTTCCGCGAATGCGTCGCCGAGGAGCACGCCGCCGGTCGCACCGTGCTGCTGTCCAGCCACATCCTCACCGAGGTCGAAGCCCTCTGCGACCGCGTCACCATCATCCGGGCAGGCCGCGCTGTGGAGACCGGGACATTGACGCAGCTACGGCACCTGACCCGCACCTCGATCACCGCCGAGCTGGCCGAACTTCCCGCCTCCCTCGCCGACCGGCCCGGCGTGCACGACCTCGCCGTCAACGGCAACCAGGTGAGCTTCGAGGTCGACGCCGAGCACCTCGACGGTGTCATGCGGCTGATCAGCCAGGCGGGACTGCGCAGCCTCACCTGCCAGCCGCCCACGCTGGAGCAGCTGTTCCTGCGCCACTACCAGGTGAGCGCGTCGTGATCGGAACCGGCGTTCTCGTCCGGCTCGCGCTGCGTCGCGACCGCCTGCTGCTGCCCATCTGGATCCTGGTGATCGTCGCCATCCCGGTCTCGATCGCCTCCGCCATCGCCGAGCTCTACCCCGACGTCGGGCAGCGCCTGGCGCTGGGCGCCACCATGATGGCCAACCCCGCGCTCCAGGCCCTCACCGGGCCCATCTTCGATCCCGCCTCGGTCGGCGGGTTGACCGCCTGGCGGGCCACGACCTTCGCCGCGGTGCTGGCCGGTCTCATGAGCATCATGCTGGTGACCCGGCACACCCGCGCCGAGGAGGAGAGCGGGCGCGCCGAACTCATCGGCGCCGCGCCGGTCGGCCGGTACGCGCTTCCCGCCGCCGCCGTGATCGTCACCGGCCTGGCCAACCTCCTCGCCGCGCTGCTGTTGGTGGCGGGCCTCGCCGGGCAGGGGCTGCCGCTGGCCGGATCGATCGCGTTCGCCGGGGCCGTGGCGGGCATGGGCTTGGTCTTCACCGGGATCGCCGCGGTGACCGCGCAGCTCACCGCGAACGCCCGCACCGCCAACGCCCTCGCCGTCGCCGTCCTGGGCCTGTTCTTCCTGCTCCGCTCGGCCGGGGACGCGTCCGGGGCCGAGGCCGTGTCCTGGCTGTCGCCGCTGGGCTGGGCGCAGCGGATCCGGGCCTTCGCCGGCGAACGCTGGTGGCTGCTGGCAGGATTCGCCGCCGTCGCCGTCCTCTTGGTGGCGGCGGCCGATCTGCTGGCGCGGCGGCGCGACATCGGCGCGGGATTGCTGGCGGCCCGCCGAGGACCCGCCGCCGCTTCCGCGTCCCTGAGGTCGCCACTCGCGCTCGCCTGGCGGCTGCAGCGGGGCATGCTGTTCGGCTGGGCCGCCGGATTCGCCGTGGTCGGCGGGGTGTTCGGTGCGCTGGCGGCCAGCGTGGGAGACATCGTCGAAGATATCCCCCAGATCGCCGACATGCTTGCCCGGCTCGGCGGCGCCGGCGTCCTGGTCGACACCTTCTTCGCCACCCAGCTGGGCCTGTTCGCCCTGGTGGCCAGCGGCTACGCCGTGCAGGCGGCCTCGCGGCCACGCGCGGAGGAGACGATCGGGCGCGCCGAACCGGTGCTGGCCGCCTCGGTGCCGCGCTGGCGCTGGCTCGCCGGCCACGTGGCCTGCGCCCTGGCCGGATCGGCGCTGATCCTCCTCATCGCCGGCCTGGCCGCCGGTCTCGCCCACGGGCTGCGCGTCGGCGAACCCGCGACGCAGGCGACGCGCATCGCCGGCGCCGCTCTCGCCCAGGTCCCCGCCGTGTGGGTGGTGGCCGGTATCACCGTCCTGCTGTTCGGGCTCCTGCCTCGCATGACCGCCGTCGCGTGGGCGTTCCTGGTCGCCTTCTTCCTGCTCGGCCAGCTCGGGGAGCTGCTCCAGATCGACGAGACCATCCGCCAGTTCTCCCCGTTCGCGCACGTGCCCGCGCTCCCGGGCGGAACGGCGACCGCGACGCCGATCGCGCGCCTCTGCCTCGCCACCGGCGTCTTGATCGTCGCTGGCGTCGCCGGATTCGGCCGCCGGGACCTGAAAGCCGACTGAGCCGCCGCCATCGATCGCGGATGCCTTCATGTGGCCGGCGTTATCCGGAAGACGGGGTGGCGTGCGGCCACAGCCGCGAAGGACGCGAGTGGCGCGGTTTTCTCGGCGGGGATGTGGGGGCGTGCTCCTGGGGCCAGCGCCAGGTATCGGCGGATGATCGGGGCCCGTGCCCCGATCTCCACCTCCTCCAGGGCCACCTGCTCTGCCGTACCTCGTCGTAGGACCGCGCGGCCGCCGGCGGCCCGGACGTTGCGCACCCAGTTCGCGTCCTCGCCGAGCATCGACACCAGGTAGCGCTCGCCCTCGTAGTCGGCCACCACCACCGGGACGGAGACGAGGCGCCCGCTGGTGCGGCCGCGGACCTCCAGGGTGACGGCGCGGCGGGGAGACAGCAGGGCCGCGCCGTACTGGCGGGCGTCCATCCGGTTCATCGCCCGGGCCAGGCGGCCGGGGCGGTTCGCGGGGTACATCCGCCGTTTCAGCGAGTACAGCAGCGATCGGATCATGGGTTCAGTCCAATGTAAGTCGTTTGCGGAACACCCAGTAGGTCCAGCCCTGGTAGAGCAGCACGACGGGCGTGAATATGGCGGCCACCCAGGTCATGACCGTCAGCGTGTACGGCGTGGAGCTGGCGTTGTCCACGGTCAGGCTGTTGGCGGGGTCCAGGGCCGGCATGACGTTCGGCCACAGGTTGGCGAACAGGGTCGCCGTGATCGCGACGATGGCCAGCGCGTTGGCGGCGAACGCCCAGCCGTCGCGGTCACGGCCCAGGGCGATCAGGGCGCCCGTGATGCCGGCGGCGGCGATCGCGGCGATCGGCCAGGTGAGGGGCTTGCCCTTGTCGAGCTGGGTGATCAGCAGGAACGCGCCGCCGATCAGCAGGGCGAGCAGGCCGATCTGGCGGCCCAGCCGGATGGCGGTCGCGCGCAGTTCGCCTTGCGTGCGCAGGGCGAGGAAGACCGCGCCGTGGAAGGTGAACAGCGTCAGCGTGGCCGCGCCACCGAGCAGGGCGTACGGATTGAGGAGGGTGAACAGGCTGCCCGTGAACTCGTGCGCGGCGTCGAGGGGCACGCCGTGGACGATGTTGGCGAAGGCCACGCCCCACAGGAACGCGGGCGCGAGGGAGCCCCAGAAGAAGGTGCGGTCCCAGCCGCGCGTGCTGTCGCTCTTGTTGCGGTACTCCAGGGCGATCCCCCGGGCGATCAGCGCCAGCAGGATGAGGAACAGCGGCAGGTAGAAGCCGCTGAACAGGGTGGCGTACCACTCGGGGAAGGCGGCGAACGTGGCGCCGCCGGCGACCAGCAGCCACACCTCGTTGCCGTCCCAGACGGGCCCGATCGAGGCGACGACGAGCCGGCGGTCGGATTCGTCGCGGGCGACGAACGGCAGCAGCACGCCGACGCCGAAGTCGAAGCCCTCCAGGACGAAGTAGCCGGTCCACAGGACCGCGATGAGCGCGAACCAGACGGTGGTGAGTTCCATGGGGACCTTCAGTACGAGAGGGCGGGAATCGGCTCGGCCGGGGCGGACTCAGGGTCAGGGCCCATGCGGATGAACTTGAGCAGCAGCCGGACTTCGACGGCCGCCAGCGCGGCGTACACGAGGGTGAAGCCGACGAGGGTGAGGGCGACCTCGGCGACGTCGGCGCCCGGGGAGACGGCGGCGGCGGTGCGCATGATCCCGAAGACGGTCCACGGCTGGCGGCCCATCTCGGTGAAGATCCAGCCGAGCGAGTTGGCGAGGAACGGCAGGGCGATGCCCAGGACGGCGATCCGGGTGAACCAGCGGCTCTCGGGCAGCCGCCCGCGCCGGGTGAGCCACAGCCCGGCCAGCGCCAGCAGCCCCGCCAGCGCGCCGAAGCCGATCATGAGGCGGAACGACCAGTACGCCAGGCCGATGACCGGCCGGTAGTCGCCGGGTCCGTACTGGGCCTGGTAGCGGGCCTGCACGTCGTTGATGCCCTCGACCTCGCCGTCAAGGCTGTTGGTGGCCAGCAGGCTCAGCCCGTTGGGCACCTGGAGGTTCACGCTGTTGCGCCCGTTCTCGACGTCGCCGATGGCGAACAGGGAGAAGCCGGCGGACATCTCGTCCTCCCACAGCGCTTCGGCGGCGGCCATCTTCATCGGCTGCTGCTCGGTCATGATCTGGGCCTGCCAGTGCCCGGACAATGCCACGCCCACGGCCGCGACGAGACTGACGACCATGGCCACCCGGCCGGACGTACGGAACAAAGCGACGTCGCGCTTCCTGGCGAGCTGCCAGGCACTGACGCCGGCGACGAACGCGCCCGCGGTGACGAACGCGCCGAAGATCACGTGCGGGAAAGTGGCCAGAGTGGTGGAATTGGTGAGCACCGCCCAGATGTCGGTCAGCTCGGCCCGCCCGCTGACAGGGTTGAGCCGGTAGCCGACCGGGTGCTGCATCCAGGAGTTGGCGGCCAGAATGAAGTACGCCGAGATGGCCGTGCCGATCGACGCCAGCCAGATCGTCGCCAGATGGATCTTCCGTGGAAGTTTGTCCCAGCCGAAGATCCACAAGCCGAGGAACGTGGACTCCATGAAGAAGGCGATCAGCCCTTCCATGGCCAGCGGCGCCCCGAAGACGTCACCCACGAAACGCGAGTACGCACTCCAGTTCATCCCGAACTGGAACTCCTGCACGATGCCCGTGACCACGCCCATCGCGAAGTTGATCAGGAACAGCTTGCCCCAGAAGCGGGTCATGCGCAGGTAGGCGGGGTTCTCGGTGCGGTACCAGGCGGTCTGCATGCCCGCCACGATGAGCGAGAGCCCGATCGTGAGCGGGACGAACAGGAAGTGGTAGACGGTCGTGATGCCGAACTGCCACCGCGACAAGTCCAAGACGTCCATCGGGGACTCCAGGTCATAGGGAACTCCCCGAAGCGTCGATCATCCGAGGTGGTGGGCTATAGAGCCGGGAGACCCGTCCGGACAGGACCTTGGTCCTTCCGCGGGTGGCGCCAACTTTCGGCGGCGATCGAGAGGACCAAGGGCCCTGACCGGCCCGTCACCCCAAGTCCAGCGTGGAGGTGACGAAAGGAGCAGAAGATGAAGGCTCTCGTGTACCAAGGTCCCGGCAACCGATCATGGCGTGACATGCCGATGCCGGAGGTCGTCGATCCGGGCGACGCCGTCGTCCGGGTGGACGCGGTGACCATCTGCGGCACCGACCTGCACATCCTCAAGGGCGACGTGCCCACCGTCGATCAGGGCAGGATCCTCGGCCACGAAGCGGTCGGCACGATCGTCGAGACCGGGTCCGGCGTCACCACGCGCCGGCCGGGCGACCGCGTGCTCGTCTCGTGCGTCACCGCGTGCGGGCGCTGCCGCTACTGCCGGTCCGGCATGTACGGCCAGTGCCTCGGCGGCGGCGGGTGGATCCTGGGGCACCGGATCGACGGCACCCAGGCCGAGTACGTCCGCGTCCCGTTCGCCGACACCTCCACGTACCTGGTGCCGGACGGCGTCGCCGACGAGAGCGTGCTCATGCTCGCCGACATCCTGCCGACGTCGTACGAGGTGGGCGTGCTCAACGGGCGCGTCCAGCCGGGCGACACCGTCGCCGTCGTCGGCGCCGGACCCATCGGGCTGGCCGCCATCACCGCGGCCCGGCTGTTCACCCCCGGGCACATCGTCGCGATCGACCTCGCCCGGCCGCGCCTGGACGCGGCGGCCCGCTTCGGCGCCGACGCCGTCACCGAACCGGCACAGGCCCAGGAGACCGTCGCCGCGCTCACCGGCGGCCTCGGCGCGGACGTGGCCATCGAGGCGGTGGGCGTCGCGGACACCTTCGAACTGTGCACCCGCCTGGTACGGCCCGGCGGGCACGTCGCCAACATCGGCGTGCACGGCGGCCCGGCGACGCTGCACCTGGAAGACCTGTGGATCCGCAACATCACGATCACGACCGGGCTGGTTGACACCTCCTCCACGCCCACCCTGCTGCGCATGATCGAGGCCGGCCGGCTGGACACCGGCGCGTTCGTCACGCACCGCTTCGCCCTGGCGGAGATGGAGAAGGCGTACGAGGTCTTCGCGGACGCGGCCACGACAGGCGCCCTCAAGGTCGTCCTCACCCGCGAGGCGGTGTAAAACTTTCTAGACATCAAGTAAAAGATTTGCTACCTTCGGGATGTCAAAGATTCTGTACATCCCGAAGGTAGAGGCATGACACTCGAGGAGAAGCGGGCGTGGATCCGGCTGGTGGTGGCCGTCGCCGCGTACGGCGGATATGTGGCCGTGGTGTTGAGCCAGGCCGGCGGGCGACCGCTGGCTGAGGCGCCCTACGGCGCGGCCCTGCTGGGGAGCGTGGGGGCGGCCATCGCCGCCGCGATCGTGATCGAGATCGTGGTCAACGCGCTGGATCGGCAGGCGTCCCTGGTGAAGGACGAGAGAGACCGGGAGATCGGGCGGCTGGGGGACCATGTCGGCCAGTCGTTCGTGGTGATCGGCGGCGTCGCGGCGATGCTCATGGCAATCGCCGAGTGGGAGCAGTTCTGGATCGCGAACGTGGTCTACCTGTGCTTCGTGCTGTCGGCGATCCTCGGCAATGTCACCAAGGTCATCGTGTACCGCAGGAGCCTCCCGCAGTGGTGAAGCCGACCAGCGTGACCAACCGCATCCGCGCGCTGCGCTTCGCGAACGGCGAGATGACCCAAGCCGAGCTGGCCGAGCGAATCGGCGTGACCCGGCAAACCCTCATCGCGATCGAGCAGGGACGCTATTCGCCGTCCCTCGAAATGGCCTTCCGGATCGCCCACGTGTTCAAAGTTCCACTCGAAGAAGTATTCCAATACCCCAACTCCCAGGAGGAGACCAAATGAAGGCGATCGCCCAGGACGCGTACGGCTCGGCGGATGTGCTCCAATTACGCGACGTCGACCAGCCGTCGATCGGAGCGGACCAGGTGCTGGTCCAGGTACGTGCCGCCGGGGTGGACCCGGGCGTCTGGATCTGCATGACCGGCCGGCCGTACGCGGCGCGGGTCGCGTTCGGGCTGACCAAGCCCAGGGTGGCGGTGCGCGGCCGGGCACTCGCCGGGGTGGTCACGCAGGTCGGCGCCGACGTGCAGGGGTTCCAACCCGGTGATGAGGTGTATGGCACCACCAGCAGCGGCACGTTCGCCGAGTATGCGGCCGTCTCCTCGAAGCGCCTTGCGCCCAAGCCGCCCAGACTGTCGTTCGAGGAGGCCGCGGCGGTGCCCATCTCCGGGGTGACCGCGCTGGAAGGCGTCCGCGGCCGGGTCAAGGCCGGGCAGAAGGTCATGGTGATCGGCGCGGCCGGCGGCATCGGATCGTTCGCGGTGCAGATCGCCAAGGCGTTCGGCGCGAACGTGACCGGCGTATGCGGCACCAGCAAGGTGGACCTGGTGCGATCCCTGGGCGCCGACGAAGTCATCGACTACACCCGCGAGGAGGTCGACCGCGACGGCCCACGCTACGACGTGATCATCGACACCGCGGGCTGCCGCCCACTGTCACTGCTACGGCGCGCCCTGACTCCCCGCGGAACCCTGGTGCTGGCCGGCGGAGGGCATGACGCGGGCGGCCTGTTCGGTGGCTACACCCGCCAGATGCGCGCACCCCTGCTATCGCTGTTCACCAGCCAGAACCTGCAGGGCCTGACATCCCACGAACGCGCCCAGGAACTGGAGGAACTCAGCCAGCTCATCGAATCCGGCAAGGTCACCCCAGTCATCGACCGCACCTACCCTCTCGCCGACGCCCCCGCCGCAATCCGCTACCTAGCCGAAGGCCACCCCGCCGGCAAGGTCATCATCAAAATCTGACGTCACGCGACCGCGATGAGTGCGGCGATGAGTCCGTACTCGATGGCCGTGGCGGCGGACGCGGCAGTCTGTGTGACAACGATGGCCGCCAGAGCGACGGTGATCGTGATGACGAACCTGACAGAAGTACGCATTGCATCACCTTCAAAGATCTAAGAGCCGGTTCTCCTCGGTATTCGGTGCCGGGCGGGGCTTGGATTGCGGCGACTCGGGTGAATTTCCAGCGATGACCCCAAGCGACGAGGACTTAGCCTTAGGCCCGAATGTGCTGCCAAGCCAGACTTGGAGCATGAGGACATCAGGCAAGCCCGATGGCTACCTTTCTCGGCTCGTACCGCATCGCCACTACCCCCGAGCCGAACTCCAGCCGGCCGGCAGGGCTTTCGACTTCACGCGAGCCTTCAAACGCGGCTCCGGCTGTGCCTTGCCTTCGTGACCGGATCAGGTGAGGGCGCGGCGTAGTAGGAGCCAGGCGCGGGTGGCGGTGGGGCGGCGGGAGGGTTCTGGGGTTTTGGCCAGGAGGCTGGCGATCATGCTGATTGCGAGTCGTAGTTCGTCGGTTCCCACGTCGGGTCTGATTACGCCGGACTGCCGGGCCTGGTCGAGTTTGTCGGCGAGTGCGCGGGTCATCCGTGCGTCGATGCGGGCGAGGTCGGCTTCCAGCGAGGACGGGCTGATCATGTCGATGAAGGCGGTCGAGGCGATGGCCTGGTCGGTGAGTAGGGCGAGGATGTCCTCCAGGGTGGAGCCGGGCTCGGCGGCCAGGGTTTCCATGGCGGTGATGTTGTCCTCGAACACGGCCACGGCGAGGCTCATGCGGTTGGGGAAGTGCCGGTAGAGGCTGCCCTGGCCTACGCCTGCCCGGCGGGCGACCGCGCTGAGGGGTGCGTCGTACCCGGCGGTGGCGAAGACCGCGCGCGCTGCCGCGATCAGCGCCGCCCGGTTCTCGGCGGCGGCGCTGGGCCCCCTGTTGACGCGCTGCGCATTCGTCATAGAAGCTACCGTATCAACCGGACAATGCTGTCCGGTTGGTACGGAAGGGATCGTGTCATGACCGACCTAGCCGACAAGACCTGCCTGGTGACGGGCGCGGGTTCAGGGATCGGGCGGGCGATGAGCCGCGCCTTCGCGGAGGCGGGCGCACGTGTGGTGGTCTGCGATATCAACGAGGTGTCCGCCCAGCGGACCGCCGCGGAGATCGGCTCCGCCGCCCTCGCGGTCCAGGCCGACGTCGGCGACGAGGCGTCGGTCAATGCGCTGGTCGAGCGGGCCATCGGCGAGTACGGCCGGATCGACGTGCTGTGCAACAACGCGGGGATCCTCGACACCATGGCGCTGCCCGCCGACATTTCGGTCCAGACCTGGGATCGCGTGCTGCGGGTGAACCTGAGCGGCACCTTCCTGCTCACCCGCGCCGTCCTGCCGTACATGCTCGGCCAGGGGGGTGGGGCGATCATCAACACCGCGTCCGAGGCCGGCATCCGCGGGGGTGCGGCTGGTGTCGCGTACACCGCGTCCAAGCACGGTGTCGTCGGTCTGACCCGCAGCGTGGCCTGGGCGTACGCCAAGGACGGCATCCGCTGCAACGCCATCCTGCCGGGCCCCACCGAGACCGGCATCGGCGAGTCGTCCGGCGGCTTCGACCCCGCGGGCGCCGCGCGCCTGGGGCCCGTGCTCGCGCTCGGTGAGCGGCTGGCGCAGCCCGAGAACATGGCCAGTGTGGCCGTCTTCCTCGCCTCTGACGCCGCCGCGTTCGTCAACGGGGCGCTCGTCCCCGTGGACGGCGGCTGGTCGGCGGCCTGAACGATCGGAGGGTCAGCACGATGGAAGCGCAATGGGACAAAGTCGTCGACATCCTGGTCGCGGGATCGGGTGCCGCGGGGCTGACGGCGGCCATCACCGCCGCCGATGCGGGGCTCGACGTCCTGGTCGTGGAGAGCACGGCCAAGTGGGGCGGCACCACGGCGATCTCCGGTGGGGGGCTGTGGATGCCGGTCAATCCGCTCATGGTCCGGGCGGGTGTCGCCGACTCCAGGGAGGAGGCCCTGCGGTACATGCAGGAGGCGATCGGTGAGGCGGGTCCCGCGTCCTCGGGCGAGCGTCGCCGGGCCTTCCTGGACAGCGGGCCCGAGGTGGTCCGGCTGCTCGGCCGCCTGGGCGTACGGTGGCGGCGCTCGCCCGACTACCCCGATTACTATCCCGACAGGCCTGGCGGCAAGGTGGGGCGCGGGATCGAGGTGGCGCCGTTCGACACCAAGCGGCTGGGGTCCTGGTATTCGACCTCGCGAGCCGCCGACGGTCTGCCCGCGCCGGTGATGACCAATGACGTGTGGCTGCTCGCGCGGGCCTGGTCCACGCCGAGCGGGTTCGTGCGTGGGGCGCGCTTCGTGTTCCGTACCCTCGCCGGACTGGCGACCGGCAAGCGGCTGGTCGGGCTGGGTGGTGCGCTGAGCTGCTCGCTCATGTGGATCGTGCGGGATCAGCAGACCCCCGTCTGGTTGTCCTCCCCGATTGTGAACCTGGTTGTCGAGGATGGCGCCGTGGTGGGCGCGGTGGTCGACAAGGAGGGGCGTCAGGTGCGCGTACGGGCCCGGCGGGGCGTCGTGCTGGCGGCCGGTGGCTTCGCTCGCAACAAGGAGTGGCGGATGAAGCACCACGGCATCCCCGGCTACTCCGCCGCCCCGGAGGGCGACCTTGGCACCGCCATCGGCATCGGCGCGGGTGCGGGTGCGGCGCTTGAACTGATGGACGACGCCTGGTGGGGCGCGGGCACGGTCGGCCCGGACGGCAGCCACGGTTTCATCCTGTCGGAGCGATCTATGCCCTTCTCCATCGTGGTGGACGCGGCCGGCGACCGCTTCACCAACGAGTCGGCGTCCTACATCGATTTCGGCCACGCCATGCTGGGGCACACCGTGCCCGGGCCGACCTGGCTGATCACCGACGTACGGCATGCCCGCCGCTACCTGTCCACGTCCTACCTGGGCCGCAAGAAGCAGTGGCTGGCCGCGGGCATCCTGGTCGAGGCCCCCACGCTGAAGGAACTGGCCGAGCGGATCGACGCCGACCCCGCACGGCTGGCCGCGACTGTCGAGCGGTTCAACGACTTCACCCAGACCGGCGTCGACGCCGACTTCGGCCGCGGCAGGACCGTCTACGACAACTACTACGGCGACCCCAGGGTCAAGCCGAACCCCAATCTCGGCCCGCTGGAGCGCGGCCCCTTCCGCGCGCTCCGCCTGTATCCGGGCGATCTGGGCACCAAGGGCGGCCTGCTGACCGACGCCGACGCCAGGGTGCTGCGGGAGGACGGCTCGGCCATCCCCGGCCTGTACGCCGCCGGCAACACCACCGCCTCGGTCATGGGCCGCACTTACCCAGGCCCGGGCTCGACCATCGGCCCGGCGGTCGTGTTCGGCTACCGCGCCGCCCGGCATGCCACGACAGCCACGCTCGCCTGAAAAGGGTTTGCGCAGCTGGTGGCAGGTCCGATAGAACGTCTCGTCCGAACAACGAAAGGAGGGATGAGCCGATGCGTGCCACGACCGTCGTGCCAGTTCCTTCCTGGGGTACGGCCGATAGCTGACCCTGGGGCGAGCGGGCACACCTGCCAAAGGAAGTGCCTTGAACGACCTGACCATGCGCCCGATTGTCGGGCGCGAAGAACTCGACCTTTTCTGCCGCCTGCCGTACGTCCTCGATGACGAGCTGGCGGGCGACCTCGATTCGGGCCGGCGGCGGCCTGAATGGATGTGGATCGCGCTGCGGGGAGACCGCCTTGTCGCCAGGCTGGCCTGGTGGGCACGGCGTAAGGACGATCCGCCGTTCATGTTGGACACCTTCGATCTCGACGAGGCCGAGGGGCTCGACACCGGGGTCCGGCTGCTGGAGACCGCGATGGCCGCGACCCTGCCTTCAGGCGCTGTCCCGCCTGAATACAGCAGGTTCGTCCCTCCGGGGTGGCGGGACGACAGCACGTCCAGGCGTGCCGTCGAAGACCGGCTGGCCGTACTCGAACGGGCCGGTGCCCGGCTGCTCGTCGAGCGGCTGCGCCTGGAGTGGCGTCCTGGGACGCCGATTCCCGAGCCGAGCGGGCGCCTGAGATTCCGGCCGGTCGGCGACCGGGAGGAGCTCGTCGACCTGATGACCGCGGTCCTGGACGGCACCCTCGATGCGCACAGCCGCGCTGACCTGGACCGCAGTCCGGCCGCCCAGGTGGCGGCCGAGCAGTACGACGGCGAACTGATGGACTACAAGGGCCCACGGAACTGGTGGCGGATCGCCACGACGCCCGGCGGCGAACCCGTCGGATTCGTCATTCCGACGCGGAACAGCTACAACCCGATCATCGCGTACATAGGCGTGCTTCCCGCGCATCGAGGAAACGGCTACATCGACGATCTCCTCGCTGAAGGGACGCGGATCCTCGCCGCACAGGACGTGCCCCGGATCCGGGCGTCCACCGATGTCGGCAATGTCCCCATGGCTCAGGCGTTCGAACGTGGCGGTTACGTCAACTTCCAGGGTGAGATCAACATGACTTGGAGCTGAACCGCGACATGGTTTGTCGTGTTCTGTCGCGAAAGTTATCGCCGGAGGCACATACTGGAGGGGATGAAGCCAGCCAGTGAACCCCGTCGTCACCTGCCCACCAGTCCCTTCAAACGCCCGCGTCCCGCGCCGCCCGCCGAGCGGTTCAGCGTGAACGACCAGGTGACCCATGATCGGTACGGCCTCGGCGTCGTCATCGGCGTAGAAGACGAGATCGCCGTGCTGGTCGATTTTGGATCACAGCAAGAACGAATCACGACACCATTCCACAAGCTGTACAAGCTCTGAGGCCGCAGGGAAGCACACAGCGCCAGCGGTGTGCTTCCCGGGTCATCGGCTTCCCGGCTGGTCGATCCGTCGATCCGTCAGGGAGACAGTGGTGAGACTCCTCGATCAGGATGCACTCGAACGCTCCTCAGTGGCGGCCAACTGCGCGATGAATCGGGAGCGTCGCCTACCCGGTTACAACCGCGAGCTCGGCCTGAAGCGGCGCGGTGGTTGGCCCCGGACGGTCTGTTCGTCGCCAACTTCGACGCTCGCAGCATCCGCCGCGAGCACGGGACTCCGGCTGGTTCGCCTCTGGTCAGAACGCTCCGAGCCTCAGGGCTGAGCTACGACTCCCGAAATAAGCGGATCAGCTGTCGTGGATGGCGAGAGATCCGCATGCCGTACGCCTTCGTGGGCTCTGACGACCAGGCGGGGCCGAACTACACCGGACAACCTGCGGTCAACTCGCACTACGCGCGTGCCTTCGACTGATCTCACCTGACCGGTCGGAGATCTGGGCGACTGTGTCAACCGGGTGGCGGTGCCCCTCGTCTCCCTATACGCCCCCTATTCACCAGGACTCGTCAGGAGTCACCTTGTCCGCCCGTTTGGTCCTCCCCGGCGCCATCCTGCTCTGCGGCCTGATCTCCTTGGGTCTTCCGGCGCACGCCACCACGCTCGCCACCGACATCGTCGAGTACTCCTGCACGCCCGACGGGGCGGCGGCCCAGACCGTCCGGATCAGGGTCGAGCTCACCATGCCGGTCAATCCGGTCACCGGGCAGCAGATGACCATCGGCCACCGCGCGACTTACGCCGAGGGCACCACGCTGGTGGCGCCTGCCGGACTGCCCAGCGACACCAAAATGTACGCTTACGTGTCCATCAGCGGGCTTCCCGGGCTGACGTCCGGCACCGGGGTTGGCGGCACGGTAGGACCGGTCGCCGCAGGTCAGGCCGTAATACTGCCAACGCAGTCGACCTCGGTGCTGACCACTCCGAACAATCCGGGGACCGCCACCATACGACCGGCGGCCATCAACTTCGGGCTCAGGCCGACCGAGCCGCTGGTGGAGTGCGAGGTAGAGAATGCGAGCGAGCTCACGACTCATCAGTTGACGATCACGGCAGGCGGCACGAATTCCAGCCCTTCGCCCACGACCACAATCACCTCAACGGAGACTGAGACAGAAACCGCTACCGAAACAGCGACGGAAACCGAAACCGCGACCAGAACCGCGAATTCCACCGTGACCGAGACCTCAGATGTGATCGAGACACCGTCAGGTGGGGTCGCGACCGGCGGTGGCGGAGAGGCGGGGCCCGATGCGAGAGCGCTCATGCTCGTCGGGTCGGTAGTGCTTCTGGCCGCCACATCCGGCCTTGTTCTCCGCCGCCGGGCCGTACTCACCCGGAGAGGTTTCCCCGCCGGTCCGGGAGGATGACCGCGTCGTGGATCCAGACCTGCGAGAGCCGGGAGGTGGAACACCTCCCGGCTACTCGACCTAAGGGCTGGTGCAGGTGACCGAGGTCGGAACCGCGTTGGCACTGCCGTTCCAGCTACCGAGGAAGCCGAACATGGTGGTGCCGTTCGCGGGTACGGACCCGTTGTAGGAAACGTTTCTCACCGCGATGTTGGCGCCGTTCGCGGTCGCGGTGCCGCTCCAGATCTGTGTGATCGTCTGGCCATAGGCGAAGGCCCACCGGACGGTCCATGCGCTGATCGGCGCGTTGCCGGCGCGTACCGTCACCTCACCCTGGAAGCCGCCTGGCCATTGCGAAATAACGCGATACCGCTCTTCTGTCCCGCGCCCACCGCGCGCCGGGTCGTCCCGTTCGGACCGGGGATGTCGTAAAGGTGCGTCCCATCACCCGTGTCATGGTCCGGACCCGGATCCGGGCAGTTGTTCGGCGGGAACCCCGGCAGGCAGGCAAAGTTCCACTCATCGAAGCGCGGCGGCCCCGTGTTCCACTTGATCGCACCCGTGGTGAGATCCATCGCGACAATGGCGTCCTTGGCATTCCACGACGGCAGACACTGCTGCGGCGTGCCCCCGTTGTCCTGGCACTGCCTCGCGCTCTCCGGAATCGAGTAGTTCTGCCCAGTACCAATGAAGATCGTGTTACTAGCCGGGTCGATACTCGGCGTCGTGCCCCACACGGACGCGCCGCTGAAGATATCCCCGCCCGCGCCTTGGTTCGGCAGGGTGTACGACTTCCACCGCTGTGCCCCCGTAGCCGCGTCGATCGCCACCAGACTGCCGTGCCGCCAGGGACCCGTATGACGAGGCCTCCACTATGGGCTACTTCTCCGCTTTGGTCTTCTTCTTCCGTCCGCGATGGGACGATCTGAGGACCAATGATTGAGCGCTTTCACTTGGCGGGTCATCGACTCTGATGCCGCTACGCTCCAGCAGCGCCACGATGTTATGAACCGAATCTTGAAGCTGCCTGGTCTCACTTCCCGAGAGCACAGCCGCAGGCGGGCTTGAAGGTGCCGTCGCCGCAGCCTCCAATCCGACCTTTCGGAGCCATGCGCTCAGCTTCATGCCGACCGCCTCGGCCGCTGCGACCAGCACGCCAAGGTCATCTGGGCTGACCCGCACCGAGACGACACGATCAAGAGCAGTTCGGGTGGCGTCCGTCGCCACCTGCTCACGATTGTCGTAGAACCACTGGCCACGCTCAGCCTCGCTCATCTCAGCGATATCCTGCGCGGTCGGCTCATCTTTATCCATGATCATCATTTTCCTTTGGGTGTGTCGTAAGCAGTGATCGGTCTGGCGATCTCCATTTCATACTCGCCCCAATCGCGTATCTTCGTCACGGGATAGAGCGCCACCACAGTGACCCTCCGCCCGGCGTCGGTCACCCCTTCCAACAGGTAGTGATCAAGGATCGGTTCCCCGTTTTTGCGTGACTGGTAGACATCAGGCTCATTACGAACAACCTGCTCAATCTCCTCCCGAGTGACCCCATGCCGTTGGGCGTGATCGAGATTCGCCTCATCCCAGTCCAATGGCAACTCGATGATCGGATACGGCTTGCCCATCCACAACCTTCACGTCATACAGACTACCCCGCCTTTGTCATACGAAACAGTCTACGCGCCTGTCCGCGCCTGGGCATCCGACACAAGCCCCCTGGTCAGCGTGGACTTGGGTTCAGCAGGCTGGAACGACCGCGTTCGCGTCATTGACCAGGTTGGCCGTGCCGGTGGTCTCGCGTGGGCGTGGGTGCCGGGCGTCAGGTCACCAGGTCGACGGCGGTGCCGTGTTCGCGGGCGGCGGTCACGAAGTCGGGGGGTGCGTCGGCGCCGGTGATGAGGAGGTTCACTTCGGGGAGGTCGCAGATTGGGGCGAGGCCGATTCGGCCTAGTTTTGCGGTGTCGGCGAGGACGATCTGGCGTTGGGAGGCGTTGATCATGCGGCGTTTGAGTTCGGCTTCGAGGAGGTTCACGCCGGTGACGCCGGATTCGAGGTGTACGCCGTGGCAGCCGAGGAACACCGTGTCGGCGTGGATGCGCTCCAGCATGGGGGCGCCCAGTGGGTCCACCAGCGAGTGGGTCACGGGGCGCAGGGTGCCGCCGGTGACCAGGACGGAGAAGCGGGGGATCGCGGGCTCCAGTTCTACCGCGACGCGCAGGCTGTTGGTGAAGACCACGATGTCGGACAGGTCGCTGCGGGCTACGAGCGCGCGGGCCAGGAAGGTGGTGGTGGTGCCGGTGTCGATGATGATGCTCTCGCCGTCGGACACCAGGGCGGCGGCGTGCCGGGCCAGCTGGATCTTCTCGATGGCCGAGTCGCCCAGCGCCACCTCGTACGACGGCTCGGCCGGGGGCGCGGACTTGACCTGCATCGCGCCGCCGCGGACCCGCCGGAGCGCGCCCTGACGGTCGAGCAGTTCGAGGTCACCGCGGATGGTCACGCCGGACACTCCGAAGATCTCGGCCAGGTCGGTGACCCGGACGAACTCGTGCTCCAGCACCAGCGCCACGATGCGGTCACGCCGGACCGAGGCCGCGACATCGGTGGCAGGGGAGGCTGGGGATGCCGGGGACGCAGCCAACGGGGCGGCGGCCTCCTTCATCGGCCCCCCTCGCGGTCGGTGATTGTGGCCGAATCACCGTAAGCGAGTCGGCCCGCTTCGCCGTTGGCGATTCGGCCCGCATCGCCGTAAGTAAGTCGGCCTGCCGCGCTGTGAGTGATTCGGCCCGTCTCCCCGCGTGTGATGCCTGCGGGGAGGAACGCCGCGTGCGCCTGGACGAGCTCGTCGCACACCGCCTCGATGGCCGCCAGGGGAAGGGTGGCCGAGGTGTTGGGGTCGAGCATGGCTGCCTGGTACACCGCCGATCGTCGTTCCTCGAGGGCCGCTGTCATGGTCAGCTCTACCACATTCAGGAACGTCCGGTTGAGCGCGGCGAGCTGGACGGGCAGCGACCCGACCGGCAGCGGGCTGATGCCCCCGCCGTCCACCCGGGCCGGCACCTCCACGCAGGCGCCCGGCGGCAGGTTGTCGATCAGGCCGTCGTTGGGGAGGGTGAGCTGGACCTCGCGCGGCATGCCGGTGAGCATGGAGTGGATCACCTCGGAGGCCATCTCGAAGTGTTTCCACCGGGCCAGCACCGGCTCGCCGGCGGCCAGCGCGCCGCGCAGCCGCTCGTACGCGTCGAGTTTCCTGGCGCGGCGGCGCAAGCTCTCGTTGAGCGGCAGGTCGAGCCGGAGCACCTCCTTCTCGTGCGGCAGGAACCAGGGCACGTATTCGGCGGCGTGCTCGCTCGACTCGGTGGGGAAGTAGCCGAACCGCCGGTAGATCTCGGCCCGGGCGTGGCTCCGCAGTTCCGGGTCGTCGGCCATCACCAGGTCCAGGTCCCCGTACAGCGACTGGCCGCCGCTCTCGAAGCGGAGCACGAACGCCTGGTGGTTCAGCCCGGCGGTCAGGAAGTCGATGTCGCCGAGCTCGCGGCCGATCAGGTCGGCGAGCAGGGCGTGGGTGTCCCGGACGGAGTGGCAGAGCCCGGCCACCCGGCGCAGCGGGGTGCCCGCGATCACGGCCGCGCACAGGGTGGCCATCGGGTCGGTGTAGTTGAGCAGCCAGGCTCGCGGGCACAGCCGTACCATGTCGCGGGCCAGCCCGAGCAGGACGGGGATGGCGCGCAGCCCGCGGAAAATGCCGCCGAGGCCGAGCGTGTCGCCGACGGTCTGGCGCACGCCGTAGCGGCAGGGGATCTCGAAGTCGGACAGGGCCGCGTCGTAGCCGCCCACGTCGATCTGGCAGATCACGAAGTCGGCCCCGGCCAGCACCGCCTCGCGGTCGGTGCCGGCCTCGATGACGGCGCCGGCGGCGGTCTCGGCGTCCAGGCGGCGGGCCAGCGTCTCGGCGGTGGCGAGGCGGGCGGGGTCGATGTCGTGCAGGGCCACGCGCAGCGTGCCGGCCAGCTCGGGACTGGACATCAGGTCGGAGAGGATCTTGCGGGTGAGCTCGACGTTACCCGCCCCGACGAAGGCCAACTTTGCCATCCGAAACCTCCTGAAAGCAGGAGACTACCGTTTGAAAAGGTTCACTTCACCAGGAGCCGGTCCGAGATCCGTCCGGCCGGATTCACGTACGGCCCGAAGTCGACCTCACGCCCGTCGACCAGGAACCGGTGCCGGTCCAGCCGATGGATCTCCGGGCTGCCGGTGAGGAAGGCCACCAGGGCGCGCCGCTCGGGCTCGTCCAGCCACGCGATCGGGTCGGACACCGCGCGGAACCCGCAGATCCCGGCCAGGTCGGTGAGCAGCTGCTTGCACGCGTCGTCCAGCAGGTTGTACCTGGTACGGAAGAACACCGGATCCGGATCCACCTCCAGCAGCGGGCGCAGCCACAGCCGGTGCAGCGACGCGATCACCGCATTGCGCGCGCCCGCGCCCGAGTAGTCGTCGGAGCGTTCGCTGTTGTCCCAGTACGGCGCCACGTCCGGGCTTGCCCGTACCCCGTCGAGCACACCGATCGACGGGATGATCGGCGCCCCGCTGCCGAGCAGGTAGGTGTCCTCCCCGGCGACCTCGCGGAACAGCCGGATGGCGTCCCGGTAGGCCTGCTCGCGCGGCACGTCGCGGTGACGCGCCCCCGACAACGCCCCCGCGTACGCGAAGTCCAGCTTGAGATACCGGTAACCCCAGTCGCGTACCTGCGCGAACGTCGCCGCCAGGTGGTCACGCGTCTCCGGCAGGGTGGTGTCCAGCGCGAAATAGGAGCCGCCCCAGTTGAACCCGGCCGGTTTCGGGTCCCCGGCGGCGTCGCGCAGGAACAGGTGCGGCCGGGTCTGGAAGATCTCCGAATGCGCCGGTGCGATGAACGGCGCCAGCCACAACCCGGGCACGAAGCCGTGGTCGCGGATCCGCGCCGCCATGTCCGCCATGCCGGAGGGGAAATCGGATCCCGGCTCCCAGTCGCCGACCGCGGCCTGCCAGCCGTCGTCGAGCTGGACCACGTCGAACGGGTAGCCGCGCAGGTCGTCCAGCACCTTGTGGATGAGCGGCTCGGTGATGTCCTCAAAGAAGGAGTACCAGCTGCACCAGACATTGCCCGCCCGGGTGGTACGGCGGCCGAGCCGCTCGCCGAGCAGCTCCGCGTAGCGGGCGAAGACCTCCTCCTCGGGGCCGTACCCGAGGAACCAGTCCGCGTCCGGGTGCTCCCAGTGCCCGGCGAGCAGCCGGTCGTCGGCTTCCACCCGGGGCACGTCAAGCCCGAGGCCGCCGAGCAGCAGCACGTTCCCGCCGCCCGCGTCCAGCGCGCCGACGGCGCTGCCCGCATGCCGGTACGGACTGTCGTTGTCGATGTCGTCGGCGGTCAGCATGCGCTCAGGCCCGGGAATGCGCAGCGGCGGCCCGCCGAGCGGCCACCACGCGGTGGGACTGTAGGAGTTCCACCCATGCCGGTAGAAGTCCACCGCACCGAAGGGGTGCAGGATGCGGACGTCCCCGGCGGGGACGATCAGCCCTCCCGGCACGTGACGCGGCTCCCCGGGGAGCACGGCGGGCAGCTGGTGGCCCCCGAACTGCAGAATCGTCTCCATCGCTGTCCTTCTCGGGAGGCCGGGCCGGCACCGGAGCGCCGGCCCGGCGGGGTTACTTGAGGATGCCGGCCACGCGCGTGTCGAGCTCCTTGAGCGCGTCGGCGGGGACGACCTTCAGCTCCTGGATCTGGTCGATCACCGCCTGCGCCTCGGTGTTGATCTCGTTGGCGCTGCCGGTGATCGGGTAGTACGACAGGCTGGCCGGGTCGGCGGCGATGTCGGTGAACGCGGACACGTCGACGCCCTTGGCCCGGTGCGACTCGGCGGCAGCGGCGGCCGCGGTCGTGATCGCGGGGAACACCACGGCGCGCTTGGCCACTAGGTCCTGGCAGGCGGGCGAGCCGATGAACTTGACCCACTCCCAGGCCTGGTCGGGGTGCTTGGTCCCGGCGGTGATGGACGGGGCCAGGCCGTTGATGATGGTCTTGCGGCCCTGCGGACCGCGCGGGAGGGGGGCGAACGCGAACTTCTGCTCCGTGCTGCCGGCCCAGGTGCCGATGCGCCAGGATCCGTCCGGCACCAGGGCCGCCTTGTTGGTCTGCATCATCGGCTCCAGGCCGAGGCGTCCGGCTTCCTCGCGGGGCAGCACGTACCCGGCCTTCATCTGGTCCTGCCACCAGGTGATGGCCTCGGCCAGGCGTGGGTCGTCCAGCTTGTAGTCGGTGCCGAACGGGTTCTTGTCCAGATACTGGAAGCCCATGGACAGCGGCATCCAGGACCACTGGGTCTGGCCGACGACCCCGCCGCCCTGCTCCAGGCCCCAGCCGTAGGTGGCGACCTTGGTCTTGTCGAACCCGGCCTCGTCGCCGCGCTTGCCGTTGACGTCCACGGTGAGCTTCTTGATCAGCTCGCCGAACGTGCCGCCGTCGGCGGGGTTCCAGGTGAGCTCCTTGAGGGTGGCCGGGTCGATCTTGGCGTCCTCGACGTCCTTGACGTTGTAGACGAGCGCGATGGTGTCCCAGTCCTGCGGCAGGCCGTACCGTTTGCCGTCGCGGACCCAGAGCGAGGCCAGGTCGCCGGTGTAGCGGGTCAGGTCCACCTTGTCCCGGTCCACGAAGGGCTGGATGTCCAGGAGCTGGTTGTTGGCGGCCAGCTCGGGATAGTACGCGACGTGGTTGGTGATCACGTCGGGCGCGGTGCCGGACACCAGCGAGGTGGTGATGCCGTTCCAGTAGTCCTCCCAGCCCTGCTGGGTGATCTTGACCTGGATGCCGGACGTGGCGGTGAACGCGTCGGCGCACTCCTGGTAGGCCGGCAGCTGGTTGGGGTCCCAGAGACTGTAGGTGAGGGTGACCTTCTCCGCCGCCTCGGGGGTCTCGGAAGAGGTGCCGCAGGCGGCTATCGCGACCGCGAGAGCCAGGAGGGCGATCGGCTTTCTCATCATGGTTCTGCCTTTGCTGGATTTCGGGCAAGGTCGGCTACCGGCACCGCGCGGCACCGGTCGCGGGGGGTGCTACTTGATGCCGGTGAACCCGATCGAGTTCACGAGTCTGCGTCCGAACACGATGAGCAGCAGGAGGACCGGGATCACCTGGAGCGTGGCCGCGGCCATCAGCCCGGCCCAGTCCGGTGAGGAGGTCGGCGAGGACTGGGCGAACACGCCCAGCGCCACGTTGAGCAGCCGCACTCCCTCGTCCTTGCCGACCAGTTGCGGCCACAGGTACTCGTTCCAGGCGAACACCGCCGTGATCACCGCCAGCGTGCTCAGCGGGGCGGTGCTCATCGGCAGGATGATGCGCCAGAACACGGTGAACTTCCCGGCGCCGTCGATGGTCGCGGCGGACTCGATCTCGGGCGGGATGCCGAGGAAGAACTGGCGCAGGAAGAAGATCGCGAACGGGGTCATCAGCAGGTACGGCGCGAGCAGTCCCGGGAACGTGTCCAGCCAGCCGAGGTCGCGGACGAGGGCGAAGTTGGGCAGCACCGTGAAGATCGGCGGCACCATCAGCCCGGCCAGGAACACCGCGAACAGGGTGTCCCTGCCGCGGAACCGCAACCGGGCGAAGGCGTACGCGGCGGTGGCGCTGAACCCCACCTGCCCGATCACGATCACCGTCGTGAAGACCACCGAATTGCGCAGGTAAAGCCAGAAGTCCACCTCGGCTCCGCTGCCGCCAGCCGCGATCGACTCCTCTGGCGTCGCGTGACCGAGTACCCGGGAGAAGTTGATCAGCGTGGGGTCGGCGGGGATCAGCGAGTAGTCGCCGTTGAAGATCGCCCGGTTGCCGGTGAACGCCGTGCGCAGCATCCAGACGAACGGGTAGAGCGTGACCAGCAGCAGCACGGCCAGCGCCACCCAGGCGAGGATCCTGCCTGGCCCGGTACGGCGGCGCGGCCTGCGCCGGGAGATGGGGGAAGTTGCCATGGCCGTCCTCACCGGAGATCCGAGCTGGAAGCGCGGAGCAGACGCATCTGGGTGGCGGTCAGCGCGATGAGGATCACGAACAGCGTCGCCGCCATCGCCGCCGCGTAGCCCATATGGAACTCGTTGAACGCTTTTTGGTAGATGTAGTAGTAGATGACCCTGGTCGCGTCGGCCGGGCCGCCCTTCGTGGTCACCGCGACCGTGTCGAAGATCTGGAACGAACCGATGATCGACACCACCAGGACCAGCACGGTCACCGGCCGCAGCAGCGGAAGCGTGACCCGGCGGAACATCGTCCACTCCCCCGCGCCGTCCACGGCCGCCGCCTCGTACAGGTTGCGCGGGATCATCTGCATGCCGGCGAAGAACAGCAGCGCCGTGTAGCCCATGTTGCGCCAGGTGTTCACCAGCGCGATGGTCGCGATGGCCTGGTCGGAGTCGCCGTAGAAGGACTGCGGCTCGAAGCCGAGCACGTCCAGGATGTGGTTCACGAAGCCCACATTGTGGTCGAGCATGAACAGCGTCACGATCGCCACCGTGACGTTCGGCACCAGCCACGGGACCACGATCGCCGCGCGTACCAGCACCGAGCGGGTGAGCCGGTCCATCAGCACCGCGATGGCCAGCGCGAGCACGGTCTGCGAGCCGATGTTGATCACCACGTACTCGGCGGTGATGCGCAGCGCGTTCCAGAACTTGTCGTCGGCGAGCATGTCGCGGTAGTTGTCCAGGCCGACGAAGCGCGGCTCGGAGAGCAGGTTCCAGTCGGTGAAGCTGATCCAGAAGCCGCGGATCGTCGGGGCCAGGTAGAACACCGTGAACCCGAGCAGCGCCGGCAGCAGGAACAGCCAGGCCACCACGGGGTCGCCGGCCGTCCTGCGGCGGCCGCGCGCGGGTGCGATCTTCGGCGGGCTGGATCTGCCGACGGTCAGTGTCACGGGCCCACCACCTCGACGCGCAGGCCGCGCTCGCGCAGCGCGGCGAGCACGTGCGGGTCCGCGGACGGGCCGGTGATCAGCAGGTCCACCTCGCTGATCGGCGCGACGGCGGCGAGCTGGATCTGGCCGACCTTGGAGCCGTCGGCGACCACGACGCGTTGAGCCGCGGCCCGCAGCATGCGCTGTTTCATCTCTGCCTCGGGAAGGTTGATGTTGGTGATGCCCGCCTCCGGGTGCACCCCGTTGCAGCCGAGGAAGACCGTGCAGGTGTTGATGCGGTCGAAGATCTGGTGGGCCAGCGGATCCACCAGCGAGTGCTGGCGGCGCCGCAGCGTGCCGCCGGTGAGCACCACGGTGAGGCGCGGGATCGCGCCCTCCAGTTCCAGCGCGATGTTGAGCCCGTTGGTGAACACCACGACCTCGGCCAGCTCGGTACGGGCGGCCAGGGCCCTAGCGATGAACGTGGTGGTCGTGCCCACGTCCAGGGTGATGCTCTCACCGTCGTTGACCAGGGCGGCCGCGGCCTCGCCGATCAGCGCCTTCTCGATCGCGGACGTGCTGAGCGCCTCCTCGAACGACGGCTCCTCGCGCAGCCGCTTGCCGACCGCCATCGCCCCGCCGCGCACCCGGCGGAGCATGTTGCGCCCTTCCAGGGCGTCGAGGTCGGCGCGGGCCGTCACGTCGGAGATGCCGAAGGCCGTGCTGAGGTCGGCGACCCGCACGAACTCCTGCTCCAGCACCATCGCGAGGATCCGCTCCCGCCGAACCTCGGCGGGGACCTGCTCGAACACGTTCGACATGGGGGCCATCTTCGAAATATTTCAAACACTTGTCAATGGGAAAGTGCGCAGTTGCCGTTACGAAGGGGTAACGGGAGGTGGGTGCTTAAATCGTGCTTCTGATGTGAAGGCATGCTGCCGCAGGGCCACGTCGTTGTGGCCCTGCGGCGGTTTGTACGGCTACTCGAAGCGGATCTCGTCGATGCTGACGGTGGAGTTGCCGCCGAACCAGAAGCCCATGGCGAGCTGGCTGGGACTGTTGCGGTTGATGCCGTTGGCGGCCATCGGGATCTTGATGTCCTGGTAGGAGGTGGTGATCGCGGGGTGCCCGCCACCGTCCAGGGTGTAGTCGGCGAACAGCTTGGTCGCGCCACCCAGGCCGAGGTTGAAGTGGTTCTGCTCACCACCGGAAGCACCTTTGACCCGGACCACCAGATAGGTCTTAGAGGTCAGGTCGACACCGACGTCACTGCCGAACCAGCCGCAGTTGTTGTAGCGCAACTGCAACGCCCCCGAGGCAACCGTCCCAGAGCCGCCGCCGTCCAGGAAACAGTTCGCGCCCGTCCATTTACCCAGGTCATTGAGGTACGCCGACGGATAGACCGGCGAACCATCAAAGTTGTCCAGCACCAGACCATTGGGCGGCGGACTCGGGCTCGGAGAAGGGCTCGGACTCGGGCTCGGTGAAGGACTCGGTGACGGGCTGGGGGAAGGGCTGGGCTCGTTGGTGGGGCAGGTCGGTGTGCACGGCCCCACCGTGAGGTTGCCTGCCAGCACGTTGTAGCCCTTGGTGGCGTTCCAGGTGCCAGAGTTGGCGAGCCGGATGGCGTACTCCGGCCGGGATCGCAGGCTTGTGGCCTGGTCGGGCAGCCACAGTGCCAGCGCGTACGTGCCGGGAGCCACGTTCGACGGCACGGTCACGGTCTGGGTCGGCACGGCGTGCGCGCCGGGTGTCCACGTTCGCGGGTCCAGCGCCGGGAGCGGCAGGTCGTAGCGGTGGGTGCCGTCGTCGAGCACCAGGAACGCCGGCCGCCGCTTGACCGGCCCGGACCAGCCGTCGTTGCTGAGGTTCGCCGAGAAGGTGAGCTGCCCGCCGGGCTGCACGGAGTCGGAGAAGCTCGCGCTCACCAGGCGCAGCCGGTAGCCGAGCTTGCGCTCGATCCGGGTGAACGCGGTCTCGGCCGGGTCGTTGCCGGCGGCGGCCAGCTGGGTGGCCTTCCACTTGTCGGTGTTGACCGCCGCGTAGTCCTCGTTGATCTCGGTGAAATTCAGCTTGGCCATCTCCGCCTGCACGTTGACGCCCGCGGCGTCGTTGTAGCCGTCGGAGTTGCAGGTCTCGCCACCCATGATCGTGTTGTGGCCGGTGGAGGTCTGCCGGTCATACATCCACTGCTTCTTCTGCTCGATGGAGAACCAGCCCATCCACGAGTTGTTGTCGTAGGTGCCCATGTCGTTGTAGTCGGACAGGAAGCAGTCGTTGTGGAAGCCGATCCTGTCCTTCTGCGCCTGGGTGAGCGTGCACCCCTCCGGCACGACACACGAGGTCGGGTCCACGATCTCCTTGATGAAGATCGGGTAGCGCATGGCCAGCGGGATCGTGTCCGGCGTGGTTTCCAGGATCTTCTTGATCACACGGTATCGGGTCGCCGCCTGGTCCTGGTTGAACGGGTCGGCGTAGTTCCCGGTGTGCCACTCGCCCCAGGCGCCGAGATAGCCGGCTTCCAGGTGCATGACGACGTCGGCGTTGGCCGTCAGCACCGCGCCGATCTGGCCGATGTGCCGAAGGATCTTGGTCTCGGTGGCGTCCGACCAGCCGTCCCAGACGTACGTGGGACGGAAGACGATCTTCATACCGGCGGCGCGGATCGCGTCGAGACCGGAGTCCAGGTTGTCCAGCAGCGCCTGCGGCAGGTCGTCGGCGTTCTTGAAGTTGTCCAGGTGCAGGTAGCTGTGGATCAGGGTGTTGCCGTTGGTCTTGGCCCGGGCGAAGGTGCGGTCCAGCAGGTCCGGGTTGAAGCCGGGCACGTTGGCGCCGCTGTTGGCCCAGTCGTTCACGGCGGGGTCGTTGATGATCTCGTATCGGCTGTGGAAGCCGCGTTCCGGGTTGGCGATGACGGTGGCGAAGTCAGCCGTGTAGGTGCGGGTTTGCGCGTCCGCGACCCCGCCCACCGCGACGGCGAGGCTGACGAGCAGGGCGGACGCCGCGAAGGCGCTTACCCGACCTCTGAGGGATAACGACATGCGGATCTCCATGAGGGGTTACTCGAAGCGGATCTCGTCGATGCTGATGGTGGAGTTGCCGCCGAACCAGAAGCCCATGGCGAGCTGGCTGGGACTGTTGCGGTTGATGCCGTTGGCGGCCATGGGGATCTTGATGTCCTGGTAGGAGGTGGTGATCGCGGGGTGCCCGCCGCCGTCCAGGGTGTAGTCGGCGAACAGCTTGGTCGCGCCGCCCAGACCGAGGTTGAAGTGGTTCTGCTCGCCGCCGGAGGCGCCCTTGACCCGGACCACCAGATAGGTCTTAGAGGTCAGGTCGACACCGACGTCACTGCCGAACCAGCCGCAGTTGTTGTAGCGCAACTGCAACGCCCCTGACGTGACCGTCCCGGAGCCGCTGCCGTCCAGGAAACAGTTCGCGCCCGTCCATTTACCCAGGTCATTGAGGTACGCCGACGGGTAGACCGGCGAACCATCAAAGTTGTCCAGCACCAGACCATTGGGAGGCGGGCTCGGAGAAGGGCTCGGGCTCGGTGAAGGACTCGGTGACGGGCTAGGGGAAGGACTCGGTGAAGGGGAAGGGCTGGGCGAAGGGCTCGGGCTGGGGTCGACGGTGCCCGAGGTGGAGATCGGGCCCAAGTTCACCCATCCGTCGGTGCTCTGGTTGGCGTTGGCGAAGGACAGCGGGTAAGGCGCCCGGTGCTGGTCGATCACCCAGTCGGAGAGCCGGGACGCCGCCGGACGGGCGCGCAACACGGCCGGAGTGACCGCTTCAAGCGGATTGCGTACCTTCAGGACCAGGCTGTAGTTACCTGCCGGAACCCCCGAGGTGCTGAGGTTGGCACTGAAGTTCACCGGCCGCCCGAAGTCGATCCGGGTGGGGTTACCGGAGAGGTTCCAATCAGGAAAAGTCCGGATCTGCAGCGGCTGGACCGTCCGCAGGTTCCAGTCGGTGTCCCAGGTCTTCACCACAGCGCCGGAGCTGTTCTTCAACCCGACGACAACAGTCCATGGGTAGTAGAACGGGGCCACGCCGTCGTTCTGCATCGTCACGCCGACCTTGAACGTGCCGCCCGCGGAGCCGTTGAAGTTGGCCTGCGGAATGTGCAGGTTGTAGCCCATCTTCCGTACCCCGGCCGCGACCTTCGGATCCGTGGCGCTGTAGCCGCCCGCCCCCGTCTGGTTGATCATCCAGCTGATGTGAGTGAGCTCGGTGGCCGCCAGCACGTCATCGACCTGCCCGCTACCACCCGGCCAGTTCGCGTACAGAGATCCCTGGATCTCAGGCCGGGCCTCGCCGCCGATCGACTGGGTGGTCCACCGGTTCTCCAGGTTCTTGTTCAGCAGCAACTGGGTGAACGCGTCTTCCCAGCCACCCATCGACTGCGGCAGCGTCATGCTCTTCAGCTGACCGTTCCGCCACTCCCGATACGGCCAGGAGTCGTCGTGGAACCCGATCCCCGGCGAGTCCGCCCCGGCCAGCGGATAGCGCACCTCCAGCTGAATGTTGTCGAAGGCCGCGTCGAAAGCGTGGATGAGCGTGCTGATCGTGGCATCGGTGGGCATCAGGTCGGGATAACCGTCCGCCAGGTCCCGGTCGTACGGCCAGGTGTGCCACTCGCCCCACAGCCCGACCAGGCCTAACGACATGAAGCCGACACGCGGATCGGCGGTGCCACCAGGACCGGCGTGGTCATACCGGGCGGCGAAGGAGTTGATGAAGCTCGTGAAGGCCGCGATCACGTCGGGGTCGTCGTAGTCCGGGCTGACCGTGCCCCACTGGCCGTTGGTGCGCAGCGCCATTTTGCCGTTCAGGCAGGGCGGGATGCCGTTGCCGGGATGCGAGGCGGTGCCGCCGGGATACTCCACGTAGAACCGGAAGGCCAGCTGGCGGCCCCACACGGCGGCCTCGTCCAGCGCCTTGTCGAACACGCTCCAGTCGAACACCGAGCAGCTGGCCGGGTCCTTCATCACCTCGTTGAGCGCGAAGTAGCTCCACATCACGCCGCCGGGATACTTGCTGGTGTAGTTGTCGCCGGGGAACAGGTAGGGCGCGAAGCCCTTGAGCGGCTGGCCGACCGGCGCGTCCGCGTACGCATAGGTGTGCGTGGTGAGGCCGGTCTCCGGCCCCGGACCGGCGGACGGCCGGGATGGAGGCCCCGCGACGGCGGTCGCGGGGGTCGCGGCAACGAGCACCGCGGTCAGCGTGAGCAGGATGGTCGAGAGTCTGCGTCTCATGAATCCCCTCCGGGAGAGAGAGGCACAGGCGTGGGGGCGCCCGGCGAACCACATGAGACCAGAACACTTGCCCTATCACAAGAGTTCACCTTGCGATAAAGCAATCGTGTTACAAGGTTGCTACCGCCAACAGGACACTAGCAGACAATTCTCCCTTCGATACCGCAGCGCTACATCTTGCGTTTACTTACGTTCTTCTGTTTTTATGCGCTCGACACCTCTAGGAGAATGATGACCCGAGCCATCAGGGCCGCGCTCGCCGTGGCACTCGCCCTCATCGCGGTGGCCGCCGCCCCCGCGTCCGCCACCTCCCCGTGGACGCCACTCCCCTACCAGCAGGCGCCCGCCGACAACCCCCTCAAGGGCTTCATGCCATACGCCGGGAGCTACCAGACCTTCCCGCACAGCATGGAATGGTTCTACCTGCCCTTACGCGACGTCATGACCGGCCCCGCCACCTTCGACTGGACTCCCCTGGAACGCCAGCTCAACACGATCGCCCGGCGCGGCCACCACGCGGCGTTCCGCTTCTACCTCGACTATCCCGCCAAGCCCACCGGCATCCCGCAGTTCCTCCTCGACCAGGGCCTCGTCACCCACCCGTACCAGGACCACGGCAACAACGGCGTCAGCCTCGCCCCCGACTACGACGACCCGCGCCTAGTCGCCGCCCTCGACCGCTTCATCACCGCCCTCGGCCGCCGGTACGACGGCGACACCCGGATCGGCTTCATCCAGCTCGGCCTGATCGGCTTCTGGGGCGAATGGCACACCTGGCCCTACGACGGCACCACCCGCCCGGAGAACTGGATGGCGTCGGAGGCAACCCAGGCGGCGGTCCTGAACCGGTTCGAGAGCGCGTTCAAGCGAACCCGACTGCTGGTCCGCTACCCGTCCGCGCTCAACAAGGACCTGCACCTCGGCTACCACGACGACTCGATGGCCTTCGAGACCCTCCCGCCGACCCCTTGGCACTTCGTCCAGCGACTGATCGACAACGGCGTCACCGAGAAGTGGCGCTCCGAGCCCATCGGCGGCGAACTCCGCCCCGAAGTGCAGCCCTGTATCTTCGACCAGCCGGTGAGCTGCGCGCAGTACGAGGACTACGCCGAATCGGTGTCACGCTCGCACGCCTCCTTCCTGCTGAACCAGACCCCGTTCGAGGGCCCAGGCCTCACCGGCGACGAATGGTTCCGCACCGTCGCCGGAGCCAGATCCCTCGGCTACGAGCTCACCGTCACCGAAGCCGCCCTGCCCACCGGCCCGGCCCGCGGCCACGCCAAGATCGGCGTACGCATCGCCAACCGCGGCATCGCCCCCTTCTACTACGACTGGAACATCGAACTGACCGCCATCGACGCCACCGGCCGCATCGCCAGGCGCTGGCCCGTCCCATGGTCGATCACCGGCATCCAGCCTGGCGCGACCCCCACCGAACTGACCACCCAGCTGAACCTGCACGGCCTCACCAAGGGCGACTACCAGCTCACCCTGCGCGTCGCCAACCCCCTCCCCGGCGGCAACGACCTGCGCTTCGCCAACACCGCCCAGGACGTCCACTCCGGCCTGCTCACCCTCGGCCGGCTCACGGTCGGCTGACCCGCCATCCAGGGCGGTGGGCCCTGCCCGAAGCCCACCGCCCGCGCCGCTCAGGAGGAGCCCGGCTACCGCTTCGGGAAGATATCCCGCGCGGGCGAGCATCGGAGGGACACCGCCGTTGATGATGATCAACGGCGCGGTGCTGTTCCTGCCCGTGCTCTGGATCCTCAACCGGCTGGCCCGAGGTGATCGCGGCGCCATAAGGGCTTCAGGAGAGAGGGGCTAGGAGGAGGATCTCGTTGGGCGGCCGGGGGTTCTGGTCTTCGGCGAGGACGATCAGGGTGCCCAGGACTCTGGCCAGGTGTTCGGCCGGTTTCTGTTCTCCCGGGAGGGTGTGCAGGATGGCGAGACCGGCCAGCAGCGCGGTGGCGGCCGAGATGAGAACACCCCGGTTGAGGGGCGCGCTGCGATTCAGGAGCGGATCGATCAGACGCTGGGCGTTCTCGATCAATAGCGCGAGATGCGGATCGGCGTGGCACTGCGGGCTCAGCCGGCTCAGAATGTCGCGTAGCTCGCTGGCGGGGTCCTCGGCGGAGCGCGCCATGGCGGGGAATGACGAGCACAGCAGGTCGGTGAGGGAATCCGCGAAGGATTTGCCGGAACGGCGGGTGGAGCCGGTGCAGGCCCCCCGCCGGAGAACGCCGCAGGCGACGGTCATCGCCAGGAGCTTTCTCGCCGATCGGAATTGCTGGCTGGGGCCGAATGCCCGGGCGATCGCGCGAGCATAGGCGCGATCGGGCTTCAGCCCGAGCGACAGATCCAGGAACAGGTCGGGATCGGCGTCGAGAGCGGGCCCTTCGTCCAGGACGTATTCCTGTTCGAGGATGCGGTCCAGGATGCGATCGAGAGCGAGCACGCGGTCGGGACCGATCCCCCGGTGCAGGGTGCGGTCCAGGGCGAGGTCGAGGGCGTGATCGAGGTCGAAGGTGCGATCGAGAGCGAGGAGGAGGGCCAGGTCAAGGTCACGGGAAAGATCTTGGGCGAGAGCCCGGGCGAGGCCGAGCACCCGCTCTCGGCTCTGCTCCTGATTGAAGGCGCCGGCCAGGTCGCGGGCGGGCGCACGGTCGAGCTTGAGCGCGCCGATTCGTGCGTGAATGCGGAAGTAATCGGGGTTGAGCGCCCGATCAGAGCTGCGGGAAAGGTTCTCGACGATATCGATGGCGAGGAGGAATTGCCGGAGCGGCGTGTGCGGATGCTCGGTGAGAAGGATGTGCATGTAGGTGAGCGATCGGCGCAGATCCGCAAGGCTCGCCCCGGTTTGGATCAGCCGGATGAACAGATGGCCGTGCTCGAGAATGGCACCGGGGAACCGGGTGAGCTGCTCCGTCGTGGGGGCGTACGGCCAGGCGACGGACTCCGGCTGGTGAAGTCGGAGAGCCCTCTTGTCCTTTATCCACAGGGTGTGGATAGTGGCTGAGGGGATCAGCTTGATGTTGGTGTGCGTAGAGGGTGGCCCGGGTTCCGGGCAGCGCGCCCCGGTAGTAGTGCACGTTCGCGATCATGGTGAGCAGGAGCGGATTCGCGGCCAGATCGTAGAGGGCAGGCTGGCGACGCAGCCGGGTGAGCAGATCCTCGGCTTTCTCCTCGGACATCCGCCTGATGTCCTCGGCCGATTCCGGGGATTGGCCGGCCTCCGGGTCGTGGCGGGCGCGATGCTCGACCGCGTGGTACCAGCGGTGCAGGAACTGCGAGATCTGGTCGGCGGTGAACCGCTGAACCTGGAGGACCTCCGCGCTCGGGAGCGGGTTGGACAGGTAGCCGTACGGGCGTGAGGTGATGACGAACGTGCTCTTGGGATAGCGGGCGATCTGTTTGCTCACCCAGAAGACGAGACGCTTGCGATGGTCCTCGTCGGCGATTTCATCCAGCCCGTCGAAAAGGACCACGCAATTGCGCCGGTCGAGCTGGCGGGCGAGCCACCAGGCCGGGATCATTTTGTGCAGCCAACTCGCCGCCACCGCGATATCCGGCAGGTCGGCGGGATCCTCGCTCAGCAGTTCCTTCGTGTGATCGCGCAGGTAGAGCAGGACGGGCAATTGTTTGCGCCACCCCGATCGGCTTTGGCACATCGCCATTGCCTCGTGCCTGAGCAAGGTGGTCTTTCCCGATCCCGGCCGGCCGATCACCGCGAAGACATGCCCCGGGCCTCCTTGGTCGATGAATTCCCGGAGCGAGGCCCGCTTCAGCCTCGGCACCTGGTCACGGGAGACAACCCCCGTGTCACCGGCGATGTCCTGTTGCGGGCGCGGGCACAGGGCCAGGTCCACATACACCTGCCGTGACCGCAGCACGTACACGCTGGAGGTGGACACCCCCACCGTCTCCATCCGGGCGACGGATGTCAGCAACTGCCGCCGGTAAGCCCGATGCGGCAGCCAGGGCATCCGCTCCCCCGAAGCGCTGGCCGGCTGGCTGACGACGGCGACCCACATTCCGGTGAGCGTGCACGCGAATGCCAGGTACGCCCATGTCCAGCTCAGCTGCCCGTCGTTGAGAACCTGATTGGCCGCGACGTTGCCCGTCATCGTCAGCCCGGCGACCGCCATCATCACCATGGCCAATTGCAAACGCCGCACGTGCACTCCCCGCCGAACCAGCCAGGACCCTCGGAATCAAACGGCTAACACTCAACACGGCTATCCCCCGGACGGCGCGATATTCGCCAATCTGTAACTGATCGGCCAGCACTTTTGTCAATGTGTAGAGCTCGGATTGATTACTCTCCGTGCACTACGACGGTGCGGTTGATACGCCTGGTGTGACCGCGACCCCGCCGCCGGAAATTCTGAGTAACGAACTACTCAGGCTGATCGCGCCGCCACGGCGGAGCGTTTGACGCATGAGAAAAACAGCCGCGGCACTGACCGTGCTCCTATTGCTGCTCTCTACGGGCTGCGTGGCCCTTGCGAAAAGCGTCGAGATCATCGCCATCGCGGTCGAGACCATCGGCGAGGACCCGTTCTTCGAACTGCCGATCCCCGAAAAGCCCATCACGCCAGGACCCACCGGCGGCCTCCGCCCTGGCGACACCCCCGGCCTGTACGGCGGCTCGCTACGCAAACGAACCTGCGACAAGGCCCTGCTGACGAGATTCCTCACCGACCCCAGAAACCTCGCGAAGGCGACCGCCTGGGCCGCCGTGCGGAAGATCCCCGTCAAGGGCATCCGTGACTACATCAAGAAGCTGACCCCGGTGATCCTGCGAAACGACACCCTCGTGCGCAACCACGGCTTCGCCGGCGGGGTGAGCACGGCGGTGGATGCCCTGCTCCAGGCGGGCATCGGCGTGCTGGCCGACGATCAGGGCCAGCCGGTCGTGAAGTGCAACTGCGGCAACCCGCTGGCCGAGCCCCAGGCGACCCTGGACGACGTCCAACCGGACATCATCGTCCAGCCCGAGTGGCGCCTGCGGTTCGACAAGCGCAAGGCGACCCGGATCAAGCCGCCGAAGCGGCGGATCCGCGCGTTCTCCCTGCTTAACGTGGACACGGGCAAGGGCATCCGCCGCCCGGTGGGCAGCGATGGCCGCGACGACAAGACGCTGCCCTCGGCCGAACCCGCCATCCTCGGCTGGTGGCAGTCCGGCGAGCCCGCCTCGGTCGTCGAGGTGACGGCCACCGGCGAGCAGGCCTACGCGGGCACGCTCGCCGACGATCTGACCGTCACCGACGACTGCACGGTCAGCGCGGGCACCCGGACCTGGACGGTCAAGGGCCGCGATCCCGACTACACCGGTTCGCTGTATTTCATCGACCTCGGCACGTGCGAGCCGCAGAATCCCGTACCGGCGCGATGGCGGGTGATCGACCAGAACAGGATCACGATGTGCGCGACGGTTCTCGGCCAGGAGCAGTGCGTCGAGCTCACCCGGGCATGACGATCAAGCGAAGGGCGGGGACGACCACAGCGGCGTCCCCGCCAGGGCCGCCCCATCGGCCAGCGGTCAGGCCTACTTACGGACAGGCCTCATGCCGTTCGACCCGGCATCAGGCAGGTTCGCGGACACGCCTCGTGCCGTTCGGCCCGGCGTCACCCAGGTTCGCGGGCACGCCTGTGCCGTTCGACCCGGCGTCACGCGGTTTTGCGGACGCGCCTCGCGCCGGCCTTCGCTCTGGCGGTCGGCCGTGCCGGCGTCTTCGCCGGTGGTGCGGGCTTCGCGGCAGGTTTGGCCGCGGGTTTGGCCATCTTCGCGCCGCCTGCGGCCCGGGACGCGATCATGGTTCCTACCCCGATCGCCGCCGCGATCGGCCATTCGACCGCGCCGAGGACGGCGAGCACACCGAGTCCGCCGTAGTAAACCAGCTGCTCCGGCGGCGGAATTGCCGCCCTTCCGGTCCGCATCATGCGCTCGGCCCACGAGGTGTCCATGTGCGGGACGTGCATATGCGGCCGGTGCACCTGGAGGCTGACCATCGGCAGGTTGAGCTCCAGCAGCTCTTCGTCCGGCCCTCCCTTCGCCATCGAAGCCTTCTCGACGGTGCCCTTCATCGACCGGTTCTTGGTCTCGGTGACAGTCATAGCCCCCTCTTCCCCCATCGATTGCGACACTCTGCGATCGTTCCCGCGTGGACCCGGAAGAGCATGATCAACGTTCACTTTTGAGGCCGTATATGCCGAAATATCGGGGTTCAATGACCCTGGACCAGCACAGACGCAGCCGCACCAGCCCGACCCAAGAGGTCACCGGAAGTTCACCGCACGTACAGATACATGAAGATTATGTCCTCTTTTTGGGTGAACTGTGGTAGAAAATGTCACGTCGTCTATGAGAGGTACCCAATGCCCAGTTTCCTTGGTTCGTTGCTCGCCAAGGCGGCGGTCATCGCGCTCGAGGCGTTCGTCGCCCACCTGGTCCAGGTTCTGATCCAGACCGCTGTGCGGCAGTTCGCCCCGAAGTGCGGCGCCGCGACCGCCTAGAGCCGTCTCACCCACCCTGTCCGCTTCAAGGGCATGGGTGACAAGTGTCATCATTGCGCCAACCCTGAAGGATTCGCCGGGTAGATCGCCTGGCGAGCCTTTCGTATGGCCTAACATCAGAAATCTTCCCCCGAGAGATCGGTGTCTTGGGGGGTCGTGGCATGTTCGGGCGGATGCTGACTTTGGCCATCGGTATGGTGCGATGGCTGCCGGTTCCCGAGCTGGTCCGGGGCGAAGCCAGCAGGCTTGGCACGATGGTGGATTCCCTGCCGGTCCCGGGCCGTCGACGCGGGCGGCGCAGCGGGCCGGCCGAAGCGAGCGGCCTGTGCGTCCACGTGCGGGGCTTGCACCTGCCCGGCATGGAGCCCGCGGTCGAAGCACTCGAACGGCGCCTCAAGGCGACCGGCGGGGTGACGCGGACCGAGGTCAACCGGGCGCTGGGATACGTCTTCCTGGCGGGCGAGGCGCTCGACGAGGACAGCCTGATCGGGCTGATCGAAGAGGTGGAGCGCGAGCACGCTCTGGACAACGCGCCGTACGCCGGCGGGGTGGCGCTGCCGGACGCGCCCGCGGCGTTGCTCGGATTCGGGGTACGGCTGGCCGGGCTGGGAGTGTCGGCAGCCGGCCGCCTGGCGGGCGCACGCGGACTGCCCCCGGCGGTGCCGCTGGCGGTCGCCCTGGCCGACTCCTACCCGTGGCTGCGGAATGTGATGGCCAGGCAGTTCGGGGAACAACCCACCGACGCCCTGTTCGGGATCTCGACCACGCTCGCCAACGTGCTGTCGTTCCGCCCCGTGGGCCAGCTGATCGACACCGTCGGCGCCGGTCTGCTGCTGGCCGAATCCCGGGCCCACCACCACGCCTGGACCAGGGCCGCGGTCGACGCCGTCTCGCACCGCTCCGAGCCGCGCGTGCGGCTCGACCGCCCGGTCCCGCTTCCGCCGGGCCCGATCGAGAGCTACAGCGACCGGGCCATTCCCGTCGCCTTCGGGGCGTACGGCCTGACGGCCATCCTGAGCCGCGTTCCCGGCCGTGACCTGGCCTTCCTGGCGGCGGCCGCGCCGAAGGCCGCGCGGCTGGGCCGGGACGGCTTCGGCGCCGAGCTCGGCCGGGGCCTGGCCGAGCGGGACGTGCTGGTGCTGGACCACCGGGCGCTGCGCCGCCTGGACCGGATCGACACCGTGGTCGTCGACGCCGACGTGCTGCTGACCGGGAACTGGTCGGTTCACCGCGTGTCCGAGCTCGGCCCGGACGACGATCCGGCGGAGGTGCACGCGGTCGTCCATGAACTGGTCGATCCGGCCGATCCATGGCAACGGCGCAAGCAGGCGGCCTGGGCCGTCGAGCCGAGCGGCACGCAGGACGACACGCTCACGCTCACTAGGAACGGGCGCACCGTCGCCCAGGTGACCATGATCGCCGAACTGCACCCCCTGGCCAAGGCCCTGATCGAGGCGGCCGAATCGGCGGGGACCGTCCTGCTGGCCGGTGGACCGCGGGACGCGGAGCATCGGCTCGGCGTGACCGGCGCCCTCGCCGGTGGGCGGCGGCTCGCCGCGGAAGTGCGCGCCCTGCAGGTCGACGGCCATGGCGTGGCGGTGGTCTCGGCCGCCGGCCGGGCGGCGCTGGCCGCCGCGGACCTCGGCGTCGGCATCGGCTCGGCGAAGCACAAGCGGTGGACCGCCGATGTGAGCTGCGACCTGGCCGGGGCGGTGCTGCTGCTCGGCACGGCCGGCGCGGCCCGGCAGACCAGCAAGCGCAGCGTGCGGCTCGCGCTGGCCGGCTCGTGCTGCGCGGTGCTGCTGGGCCTGGCGACGCCCGGCGGCGGCCGTACGGCTTTCGTGACGGTCAACCTGGCGGCGGGAATCGCGCTCGCGACGGGCATGTGGACCGCACGGCAGATGCTCCGGCGCCCCGCGCCGATCCCGCATGACCCCACGCCCTGGCACATCATGCCCGTCGGAGCCGTGCTCGACCGGTTGCGCACGAGCATCCAAGGGCTGCCGGACGGCGAGGCCGAACTCCGCCGGGTCGCCCCTCCTGCCAATGGCGGCCCGCCCGGCTTTTTCAAGGTGTTCTGCGAGGAGCTGGCCAATCCGCTCACTCCGGTCCTGGCGGCCGGGGCCGCGGTCTCGGCCGTGGTGGGCTCGGTGGCGGACGCCGCGCTCATCGGGGGCGTGCTCGGGGCGAACGCGCTGATCGGCGGCGTGCAGCGGCAGGGCGCCGACCGCGCGCTGCACAGCTTGCTGACCACCACCGCCGTACAGGCCCGGCTGCGCCGCGACGGCCACCTGCTTGAGACGCCGGCGGACCGCCTGGTCCCCGGGGACGTGGTCGAGCTGGAGGCGGGCGACTCCGTGCCGGCCGACTGCCGGCTGATCGAGGCCGACAACCTGGAGGTGGACGAGTCCGCCCTCACCGGGGAGTCGCTGCCGGTGCCCAAGACCGCCCGCCCGGTGGCCGCCGATACCGTGGCCGACCGGCATTCCATGGCCTACCAGGGGACGATCGTCGCGGCTGGTTCCGGCGTCGGCGTGGTGGTGGCCACCGGTGAGGCGACCGAGGCGGGACGCAGCGCCAGGACGGCCATGGACGGTCCGCCGGCCGGGGGCGTGGAAGCCCGGCTGAACGAGCTCACCCGGCGGATCCTGCCGCTGTCGCTCGGCGCCGGGGGCCTGCTGATCGTGCTGGACCTGCTGCGCGGGCGCACGCTCGGCGAGTCGCTGGGGCAGGGGGTGAGCCTGGCGGTCGCCGCCGTGCCGGAGGGGCTGCCGTTCGTCGCCACGGTGGCCGAGCTGGCGTCGGCGAAACGGCTGTCCAAGCGCGGCGTGCTGGTGCGCAACCCCGGCACGATCGAGACGCTGGGCCGGGTGGACGTGCTGTGCTTCGACAAGACCGGCACCCTGACCGAGGGGCGCATCCGGCTGCGCCGGGTCAGCGACGGGCGGATCGACTCGCCCCTCTCCCGGCTCACTCCAGAGCTGCGCCGGGTGCTGGTCACCGCCGTACGCGCCTGCCCGACGCCGGGCGACGCGCTGCCGCACCCGACCGACCGGGCCGTGGTGGACGGCGCGGCCCGCGCCGACGTCGGCATCGGCGCCTGGCGGCTGGTCGACGAGATGCCGTTCGAGCCCGGGCGCGGCTACCACGCCGCTCTCGGCAAGGTGGACGGCGAGCAGCGGCTGAGCGTGAAGGGCGCGCCCGAGATCGTGCTGGAGCGGAGCGCGCGCTGGCTGATCGACGGCGCCGAGGTGCCGCTCGGAGACAAGGAGCGCGAGGAGCTCTACCAGAATGTGGACCGGCTGGCGCGCCAGGGCTACCGGGTGCTCGCGGTCGCCGAGCGGCCCGCCTCCAACCGCCGCGACCTGGACGAGTCACGCATCGACGGGCTGACCCTGCTCGGCCTGCTGGCCCTGGCCGATCCGGTCCGGGCGACCGCCGCCATGGGCGTGGCCCGCCTGCAGCAAGCCGGGGTACGGCACGTCATCGTCACCGGGGATCACCCCAGCACCGCCGAGGCGATCGCCGCCGAGCTCAACGCCCTCAACGGAGGGCGGATCCTCACCGGCGCCGATCTCGACGCCCTGGCGGACCCGGAACTGGCCGAGCTGCTGCCGGAGGTCGCGGTGTTCGCCCGGACCACCCCCGCCCACAAGGTACGCATCGTCAAGGCTTTCCGCGACAGCGGCCGGGTGGTCGCGGTCACCGGCGACGGCGCGAACGACGCCCCGGCCATCCGCCTCGCCGACGTGGGCATCGCCCTCGGCGAGGGGGCGACCCAGGCCGCGCGCGGCGCGGCCGACGTGGTGGTCACCGACGACCGCATCGAGACCATCACCGACGCGATCGCCGAAGGCCGCGCCATGTGGACCTCGGTGCGCGACGCCCTGGCCATCCTGCTCGGCGGGAACCTCGGCGAGGTCGCCTACACCGTCGGCGCGGGCGCCCTGGGCGGCGCGGCCGCCCTCAACGCCCGCCAGCTGCTGCTGGTCAACCTGCTCACCGACATGCTCCCCGCGCTGGCGGTGGCGGTACGGCCCCCGGCCGGAACCAGCCCCGAGCAGCTGCTGGCCGAAGGCCCCGAGGCCTCCCTGGGCGAGCCGCTGGGCCGCGACATCACGCTCCGCGCGGGCGTCACCGCCGCGGCCGCCACCGCCGCCGCGCTGCTCGACGGCATGATCGGCCCGCGCTGGAACACCAGCACGGTCGCCCTGGTCGCGCTGGTGTCGGCGCAGCTGATGCAGACGATGACGATCAGCCGCGGCGACCGGACCATCCTGGCGGCCGGCGCCGTCTCCCTGGGCGCCCTCGCTCTGATCGTCACCATTCCCGGCGTGAGCACCCTGTTCGGCTGCCGCCCGCTCGGCCCCTGGGGGTGGATGATCGCCATCGGCACCGCCGCGGCCGCCACCACCATCGGCCTGCGGCTGTCGAACGCCCCGCAAATCCCGCAGGTCCCGCAGGTCCCGCAAGCCCTGCAGGTCCCGCACGTCGGCTAGCGTCACGGCCTGCTCGGCGGGGAGTTTCGCCGAGCAGGCCGATAGCCCGATCTTCTGGACAACAGAACTGCCCAGGTGTACCCGAACCGGTCATCTGGGACGCCTCTAGGCTCAGCCGCATGGCCGTCATCGATTCCGATGTCAGCCCGGTTTCAGGTCGAATGTCCGTACCAGCAAGATCGGATCGTATACATGATCGGCGGGCAGCAGTCGGTTGACCTCGACATCGGTGTCGAGGAGCTGTGGCTGTACATGGCGAACTACCAGAACTGGGCCGAGTACGTGATCGGCTTCCAGAAGCTCCAGGTGATCGACGAGAGCCGTACTATCTGGACGCTCCGCGGCGATGTCGGGATCCTCGCCCGAGAGGTGGACATCCAGGTCGATCTGGTCAGGCAGGTGCCGAACGAGGTCGCCGAGTTCGAGCTCACCGGGCTTACCGAGCGGCTCACCGGCAGCGGCTCCTTCCGGGTGGCGCGGTTGGACGCGGCGGCCGACGGTGCTCCCGTGCCGCCGGTGATCGTGACGCCGTCCCGATGGCAGCGGTTCTGGTTCCGCCTGATCAGCCGGATCATTCGCGGCCGCTCTCAGCGCAGCGCGGTTCCCGCGGCTCAACCACCCACTGGCGAGGCGCGCAGCCGGTTGACGTTCACGCTGGAGGTCAGCCCGGGCGGGCCGATGGCTCCCATGCTCGAACTACTCATGAATCCGATGTTGAAACCGGCGGCGGACGACATCTGCACCCGCATCCGGAACGCCCTTGGAGGGGATCATGACAACCACTGATGTCGTAGTCGTGGGATCCGGTGCGGCGGGCCTGACCGCGGCGCTGGTGGCGGCGGCGGAGGGCCTGCAGGTCATCGTCGTGGAGAAGGCACCGGTGATCGGGGGGACGAGCGTCGTGTCGGGCGGGTCGATCTGGGCGCCCGCCAATCGGTATCACACGGATCAGCCCGACTCCCTCGACTCGGCCCTGACCTACCTGCGCGAGATCACCATGGGCCAGGTGGACGAGAAGCTGCTCACCACGTTCCTCGATTCGGTCAACCCGATGCTGGACACCGTGGTCGAGCACACCGGGATCAGCTTCGAGGCGAACCTGGATCACCCCGACTACCAGCCGGGCCTGCCGGGCGCGGTGGCCGGGGGGCGGACCATCCAGGGCGACCTGTTCGACTCCACCCTGCTCGGCGACTTCAAGGACAAGCTGCGTTCCCCGCACAGCGGCGTGCCGATCACCCGCCTGGAGGTGGACGCCTGGGGCCAGGACACGCTTGATCGCTGGGACTGGGCGCTGATCGCGGACCGGGTGTCCCGGGGGATCGTCGGCATGGGCGCCGCCCTCGTGGGAGCGCTGCTGCACGGATGCCTGAAGCTCGGCGTGCGCGTCCATGTGTCCAGCCCCGCCAGGGAACTCTTCCTGGGGCCGGATGGCAACATCTCCGGCATCGATGTCGACCTCGACGGCCAGCGGACCCGGATCGACGTGCGGCGTGGCGTCGTCCTCGCCTCCGGTGGATTCGAGTGGGACCAGGAGCTGGTCACCCAGTTCCTGGGCAAGCCGATGGACTCGCCCGCCAGCCCGCCCGCCAACACCGGCGACGGTCTGCGCATGGCGATGGGCGTGGGCGCCGCGCTCGGCAACATGAGCGAGGCCTGGTGGACCCCGACAATTCATGCCAAGGGTGACACCTACGACGGCGCGCCCCTGTTCCGCCCGACGAGCAGCCTGCGCGCGCTGCCCGGGGGCATCATGGTCAACCGGCGTGGCCGTCGCTTCGTCAACGAGGCGATGAACTACAACGACCTGTGCAAGGCGCTGGCCACCTTCGATCCGCAGGAGTACCGCTACGCCAACCAGCCCTGCTGGCTGATCTTCGACCAGAGGTTCAGGGCGTCGTACTCGGTGGCGACCTGCACCCCGGATACGCCCACGCCGTCCTGGATGCCGACCGCGGACACGATCGCCGAGCTGGCGGAGAAGGTCGGGATCGACGCGGACGGGCTTGTCGATCAGGTGGCTCGGTACAACGAGTATTCGGCGCGCGGGGTGGATCCGGAGTTCCATCGGGGCGAATCGCCTTATGACACCTACCGGGGCGATGCCAAGGTCAGCCCGCATCGTAATCTGCGGCCACTGGAGGATGGGCCGTACTACGCCGTAGAGATCCATCTGGGCGCGCTCGGAACCAAGGGCGGTCCCGTGACCGACGCCACCGGGAACGTGCTGCGTGCCCTCGGCGGGCCGATCGGCGGGCTGTACGCCTGCGGCAACGTCGCCGCCAGCGCGTTCGGCACCGGGTATCCGGGAGCGGGGGCGACCCTGGCCGCCGGCATGACGTTCGGCTACCTCAGCGCGCGGGCCCTGGCCGGTTCCGGTGCCTGACCGCCTTCCCCCACGATCATCTGGAGTTCATCCGTGACGAGTACCGCGAGCGGGGTCGACCAGCTCGTTATCAAGAGCCTGGTCGACAAGATCGCCGATCACCCGTGGCGACTGGCGATCGGCGGCCGGCTCGTCGAGGCGGTCTCCAGCCGTACATATCCGACTCATGACCCGAGCACGCAGGCCCTCCTCGCGTACGTCCCGGACGGCGACGAAGACGACATCGACCGTGCGGTCAGAGCGGCCACGAAGGCGGGGGCGGAATGGGCCGGGATCGCCCCCCGGGAACGAGCCCGGCTGCTGCGTGAGCTCGCCACGCTGGTCGACGAGCACGCGCTCGAACTCGCCGTCCTGGACGCCGTGGACCTCGGCAGCCCGCTGCGATCGATGACTCTGGACGTCGAGCGGGCGACCGATTCGCTGCGGATGTTCGCCGACTGGGCGCTCCAGCTGACCGGCGAGGTCATTCCGGCTTCGGCCGAGCACCTCCACTACACCAGGCGCGAGCCGTACGGCGTGGTGGGCCGGATCCTGCCCTTCAACCACCCGGTCATGTTCGCGGTGGGCAAGTCGGCGGCCCCGCTGCTCGCCGGAAACGCGCTGATCATCAAACCCGCGCACCAGACGCCGCTGTCCGCGCTGCGGTTCGGCGAGCTCGCCCAGCAGGTCCTACCCCCGGGCCTGGTGAACGTGGTCACCGGGCGCGGCCCCGAGACCGGCGCGGCCCTGGTGGCGCATCCCCGAGTGCGGCGCCTGGCCTTCATCGGCAGCGAGCGGACCGGGCGGACCATCCAGGCCGCCGCCGCCTCGTCGGCGGTGAAGACGGTCAGCCTGGAGCTCGGCGGCAAGAACGCGATGATCGTCTTCCCGGACGCGAATCTGGACGCCGCCGCCGACAGCGCGGTGCGCGGCATGAACCTGGACGCGAGCACCGGCCAATCCTGCGGCTCCACCTCCCGGCTGCTGCTGCACACGAGCATCGCCGATCGGGTCCGCGCGGACGTGGTGGCCGCCTTCGCCGCGCTCCGGGTGGGCCCGGCCCTGAACGAGTCCACCGAGGTGGGACCGCTGGTGTCGGCCCAGCAGCGGGACCGCGTACGCGAGCTCGTGGACGAGGCGGTCGGCGACGGGGCGTTGCTCGAATGCGGCGGCCCCGCGGACACCGGTTCCGGCTACTTCTACCCACCGACGGTGCTGTCCCAGGTGAGCGCGCACATGAGAGTGGCCACCGAGGAGATCTTCGGTCCCGTCCTCAGCATCTTCACCTTCAGCACCGAGGACGAAGCCGTCGAACTGGCCAACAGCCTGGACTTCGGCCTGACCGCGAGCGTGTGGACGCGAGACCTGAACCGGGCCCACCGGCTCGCGCACCGGCTGGAGGCCGGCTTCGTGTGGATCAACGGTTCGTCCCAGCACTTCCCCGGCGTGCCGTACGGCGGGGTCAAGGCTTCCGGCATCGGCCGGGAGGAATGTCTCGACGAGCTCCTCAGCTTCACCCAAGTCAAGTCCGTGAACGTGATGGGGGCGTTGCGGCCCTAGCCCGCCACGTTGAGAAGGAGAGCGTTCAGAGAAGGAGAGCGATGGTCAACGACGTCGAGGCGCCGCGCCGCGCACCAAGACCGAAGCGTGCTCGCCGGGCGGCCGGCAAGGCCGCCCAACTGCTGGCGGTGCTGCTGATCGTCAGCTTCGGCACGTTCATGCTGTCGGCTCTCCTCCCGGGTGATCCCGCGGTGGCGATCCTGGGCGAGGGCCATCCCCCGGAGGCCTACGAGCAGGTGCGCCAGGAACTCGGACTCAACGATCCCCTGCTGAGCAGGTATGTCGAATGGCTGTCCTCCGTGGTCCGGGGGGATTTCGGCACCTCGCTGATCCCCCCGCAGAGCGCGGTGTCCAGCCGCCTGGCGTCCGCCTTCCCGGTAAGCCTGCAACTCGCGGTGATGGCGCTGATCCTCGCCCTGGTGATCTCCATTCCGCTCGCCATGGTGTCGGCCTACCGGGCCGGCGGCGTGGTCGACCGGATCGTCAGCGCGATCACCTTCGGCATCCTGTCGGTGCCGAGCTTCGTGGCGGGCCTGCTGCTGATCGCGATCGCGGTCAACCAGTTCGAACTGTTCCCCCGGGCGCACTGGGTGCGGCTGACCGACTCGGTGCCGGACAACCTCTACCACGCGTTCCTGCCGGTGCTCACGATCGCGCTGCTGGAGATCCCCACCTTCACCCGGCTGCTGCGCAGCGACCTGGTGAACACGCTCCAGGAGGACTTCGTGCTCGCCTCCCGGGCCAAGGGCATGCCGTCCTGGCGGATCATGCTGTTCGACGCCTTCCGGCCGTCGTCGTACTCCATCATCACCGTCGTCGGGCTCGCCCTCGCCTCGCTGATCGGGAGCACGGTCATCGTCGAGACGCTGTTCTCGCTGCCGGGCATGGGCTCGCTGGTCGTGCACGCCGCCGGGCAGGGCGACCTGCCGATCGTCCAGGGCGCGGTGCTCGTCATCGCGGTTACCTATGTCGTGATCAACACCGCAGTCGATGCCGCGTACAGCATCGTCGACCCGAGGATTCGCCGTGCCCAGAACTGAGCCCATCTCGGCCATCACTCCCCCAACGGCCGGCGCGACGACCGCGCCGCCCGGTCCGGCCGCCGAGACCCGGCCCCGCGGCGCCGGTTTCGACGTGCTCACCCTGATGTGCGGAATCTGGCTGCTCACGCTGGCGGTGGTGGCACTGGTGGCGCCGCTGCTGCCGCTCGGTGAGCATCAGGACTCCGCGCTGACGCTGGCCGAGCCGATCTACGCACCCCCCGATCTCTCCTCGGCGCATCCGCTGGGCACCAACGCTCTCGGCCTGGACCTCCTCGCCCGGGTGATCTACGGGGCGCGGATCTCCCTGGTCGTGTGCATCAGCGCCGTCCTGATCGGCATGGCCGTCGGCGGGATCGTGGGAATCACCGCGGGCTACCTGCGCGGCAAGGTGGACGTGGTGATCGGCGTGCTCACGAACTCGCTGCTGGCCGTACCGACCCTCATCATGCTGATCGCCCTGGCCAGCGTGCTGCGGCCGACGCCGCAGAACATGGTGATCGCCCTGTCACTGGTGGCCATTCCGGGCATGATCCGGGTGGCCCGCGCCCAGACGCTGGCGCTGTCCCAGCGGGAGTACGTGACAGTGGCGCGGGCGCTGGGAGCCCGGCGGAGCAGGGTCATCCTGCGGGAACTCCTGCCCAACGTGGCCCTGGCCATCATCCCGCTCGGGATGATCTACATCTCGGCGCTCATCGTGGCCGAGGCGTCGCTGAGCTTCCTCGGCATCGGCATCCGGCCACCCCAGCCCACCTGGGGGAACATGATCGCTGAAGGCCAGGACGGCAAGATGGAGCAGTATCCCTTCCTGGTGATCGTGCCCGCCTTCTTCCTCTTCCTCACCGTCTTCTCGTTCAACCTCATCGGTGAACGGCTGCGCAAGGTGTGGGACACCCGGCAGGTGAAACTGTGATCAAACCATTGCTGCACGTCCGCGACCTGCGGACGGTGTTCCAGACCGCGCGCGGCGCCGTCCCCGCCGTCGCCGGCGTCTCCTTCGATCTGCAAGCCGGTGAGACGCTCGGCATCGTGGGCGAGTCGGGTTCCGGCAAGTCCGTACTCGGCCGGACGATCATGGGGCTGGTGGCCCCGTCGCGCACCACGGCCGTGCACGGCACCGTCGAGTACGACGGGACGGACCTGCTCCAAGCCTCGCCCCGGCGGCGGCGCGCCCTCCTCGGCGCGGAGATCTCCATGGTCTTCCAGGATCCGCTCAGCTCGCTCAATCCGGTCAAGCGCATCGGGATCCACCTCACCGAAACCCTCCGCCAGCACCGCGAGCTCAGCCGGAGCGAGGCACGCAAGCGCGCCATCGAGCTCCTCGACATGGTCCGCATCCCCGAGGCGGCCCGGCGGTTCGACCAGTACCCGCACGAGCTCTCCGGGGGCATGCGGCAGCGGGTGATGATCGCCATGGCGCTGTCCTGCGACCCGAAGCTGCTCATCGCCGACGAGCCGACGACCGCGCTGGACGTGACCGTGCAGCGGCAGGTGCTCGACCTGCTCGCCGTGCTGTGCCAGGAACGCAAGATGGCCACCATCCTCATCAGCCACGACCTCGGAATCGTGTCGGGCCGCAGCGACCGGGTCGCCGTCATGTATGCGGGCAGGATCGTCGAAAGCGCGACCGCGGAGGACTTCTTCCGCCACCAGCTCCACCCGTATCCGCGCGGCTTGCTCGCCTCGACTCCCCAGCTGGACAGCCCCGCGCGTACGGTTCTCACCACCGTGCCCGGGCGGCCCCCGGACCTGGCCCGCTGGCGCGGAGGATGCCATTTCTCGCCACGGTGCCCGAACGTCCAGGAGCAGTGCCGCCAATTCGAGCCCCCCGTCGAGCAGACCACGGACGGGCGCACGCTCGCCTGCTTCCACCCCGTCGCCCCCAAGGGAGGAGAGGTCAATGGCCGGAACAGGTAAGGCGCACCTGCGCGACGGCGGTGCCCGGCTGACCGTCAAGGACCTGGTGGTGGAGTTCCGTACCAAGGGCGACCAGCGGGTGCAGGCGGTCTCCGGCGTCAGCTTCGACGTGCTCCCCGGCGAGACGCTGAGCATCGTGGGCGAGTCCGGCTGCGGAAAGTCCTCAGTGGCCAAGGCGGTTATGCACCTCCCGGCACCCACCGACGGCGCGGTCCAGCTCAACGCCCTCGATCTCGGCTCGCTCGACAAGAAGGCGCTGCGCCGCAGCCGGGTCGCCATGCAGATCGTCTTCCAGGACCCGGTGGCGTCCCTGAACCCGCGGCGCAAGGTCAAGGACCTGGTTCAGGAGGGCGCCTCGATCTGGGGCCGGGGTACGGCGAAATCGCGCGATCGCGACGCCCGCGAGGTGCTCGACGCGGTGGGCCTGGATCCGGACGTGGTGTGGAACCGCCGCCCGCACGAGCTGTCCGGCGGGCAGTGCCAGCGGGTGTCCATCGCGCGTGCCCTGGTCATGGAGCCGGACCTGCTCATCTGCGACGAGATCCTGTCCAGCCTGGACGTGTCCATCCAGGCGCAGATGCTCAACCTGCTCCGGGAGACGAAGGCGCAGCGGCAGCTCAGCATGTTGTTCATCGCGCACGATCTGGCGGTGGTGAAGAACATCAGCGACCGGATCCTCGTGATGTATCTCGGCAAGGTCTGCGAGGTGCTGGACGTGGAGGCGCTGGATCGGCCCGCCACCCACCATCCGTACACGCAGTTGCTGCTCGAATCGGTGCCGACGGTCGGCTCCAGCCGGGTGGTGCCGTCGAAGGCTCCGGCGGGGCAGGATCTGCCGTCACCGCTGAACCCGCCGTCGGGGTGCCGGTTCCGTACCAGATGTCCGCTGGCCACCCCACGCTGCGCCGTGGAGGAGCCGCGGCTGGAGCGCAAGAGCGACGATCAGTTCATCGCCTGCCACGAAGTGGTCTAGCCGACGGTCTGGTGCTGGGTCGGCAGAGAGACCAGGGATGCCTCGATGGCGCGGGCGGTCCTGGCGAGCTCGAACGCGACATCGGGGATCAGCGCGTCCGGGCAGCGCAGCAGCGGGATGCCCGTCGCCACGGCCGCGATGGGCTGATCGTCGGCGTCCAGCACGCAGACGCCGATCCCGATCAGGCCGCGCTCGCTCTCCTCGTCGTTGACGGAGTAGCCGTTACGGCGGATCACCGCCAGCTGCCGTTTGAGCGTGCCCATATCGCAGGGCCCCGGTCCGTACGTCAACGGAAGGCCCCGGGGATACAACGCCGCCAGCTCGGTCGGCCGGAGGCGGGCGAGAATGGCCTTACCGGCGGCGGTGCAGTGCGCCAGCATTGACATTCCCGCACGTGAGGTCACATGGACCTGGTGCCGCCTGACGGATTCCACGCCGTCCAGGAACATGGCCGCCGTGCCCTGGAGCCGTACCAGATGGACGGTCTCGCCGAGCCGCCGGCTCAGCTCCACCAGATGATCGTGGGCGAGGGCCGCCAGCTCGTTCCCCGGCGGAGCGGCCACCGCGCCCCGCAGCGCCCACCCCCGCTGGTACGTCCGTCGCGCATTCTGCTCGGCGAAACCATGATGAACAAGCATCACCATCAACCGGTGCGCCGTGGAGGGCGCCACGCCCAGGGCGCGGGCCGCGTCGGTGACCCTGAGCTCCCCGGAGTCCCGCAGGAGATGGATCAGCCGAAGTGCATTCCCGACGGACTCGATGGGATACGCGACAGTAGGCTCCATGTCCGGAGTATGACAATCGCGTTAATTGGCGCGACAGAGCGCATCTCAAGATTTCTGCCTGCTAGAAAGAGCCTGCCGCCCGTTTCCACATCCCCGCTGCCATCAGGCCGGATAGGGCGGACCGCAGGGTCGGAGACGGAGCGTCCCTGCCTCCTCAGCGGCGGAAGATTCTGTCCGCCAGAATCTCGCGGGCCCTTTCCTGGCGCCGATGAGCCGAACCATATGCTCGGGACGAGTCAAGGCTGACGTGCATGGACAGGGCAGCGGCAGCGAGCCCCCGCCCCCCGCCGCGACGCTCAGCACCGGATCGTCCCGCGTTCGACCGCGACGATGCCGACCAGAAAAGGGAAATCACATGACCGACGACCCCACCGAATTCCGAGGCTGGGTGCGACACGGCAACGTCCTGGAAATCCTCCCGATGCGACTGCGGCCCCGACGGCCCACCGATGTGGTGGTACGGAACCTCGCAGCCCAAGCATGTTACACAATCGTGTCCAACGTCCTGGATTCGGCCGACCAGATCCCGGGCCACGCCGGTCGCGCCCGCAGCCCGGGCCACGGCGCGATGGGGGTCGTCGTCGAGGTCGGTCCGCAGGTGCGCCGTGTCAAGGTCGGCGACAAGGTGGTCACCCCGGTCCTGCCCGCCTGCGGAACGTGCTACAGCTGCGTCCGCGGCGAGTGGCACGCCTGCGGCCACAAGAACGACCTCGATTTCGCCACCCCCGACGCGCCGCCGTTCGCCGAGCTGGAGGACGGCACCCCGGTCTGGCAGGACCACACCGGCGGCTTCGCCGAGCTGGCCGTCTGCCCGGAGCCGTGGGTGGTTCCGGTCAACGAGTCGACCCTGTCCAACGTCGAGCTCGCGACGCTCGCGTGCGTGCCGGGCCCCGGCTGGACGTTCGGGCTCATCGGCGCGCGGATCGAGATCGCGTCCACGGTGGCCGTGCTCGGCGCGGGACCGCTCGGCCTGTCGATCATCCAGGCCGCGAAGATGGCCGGCGCGCGCCTGATCATCGCGGCGGAGCGCATCCCGCACCGCCTCGACGCGGCGAAGAAGGCCGGCGCGCACGTGGTGCTCAACACCGACGAGATCGGGGACACCCTGGTCGAGCGCATCCACGAGCTCTGCCGCCCCGAGACGGAGAACATGGCGGCGGGCGGCAAGCCCATCGTCGGTTTCTACGGCGGCACCGGAGCCGACCACGTCTTCGAGGCGGCGGGCGCCACCTTCGGCAACCCCACCACCGGCATGCCCGCCGACGAAACCGGGGCCCTCCTGGTGAGCCAGGGCGTGCAGGCGACCCGCCGCGGTGGGTTCTTCGTGCACACCGGGGTCACCAAGAAGACCAACGATCCGAAGCTGTGGACGCCGGCCCCCGGCCCGTTCGACTACAACGGCAAGCGCTACCTGTCCGCCGCCTACGGCGGAGGCAACGTGCTGCGGGACATCCCGCGCCTGGCCAAGCTCATCGAGATGGGCTACCTCGACGCGATGTCACTCGTGGACCCCGTGCTGCCCTTCGAAAAAGGCGACGAGGCGATCTGGTCCTCGCTCAACCGGGACAAGCTCCTCCCCATCATCACCTACCAGGACTAGGGATTCCCACGAAGGGAAAGCCGATGACAACCACCACTCGCCGGGCCATCCTCGCTCTCGCCACCACCTCGCTCCTCCTGGCCGGATGTTCCGGAGGTGGTGGGGGAAACACCGCGTCGACACCGAGCCAGGGCGCCACCGCTCCCGGGATCGCGCGCGGCTTCGTGCAGAACGACGCCCCCGCCGGTGAGCCCGTGCAGGGCGGCACGCTCACCTATGCCCTGGGCGTGGAAGTCGACAACCTCGACCCGGCCACCGAGTTCGGCGCCGGCAGCGCCGGCGGGTCGGAACTCGCCGCGCTCTACGATTCGCTGGTCCGCTACGACGCCACCTCGGGCAAGTACCTGCCCCAGCTCGCGGAGAAGCTGGAAGCCAACGACGACAACACCGAGTGGACGGTGACCCTCCGCGACGGCGTCAAGTTCACCGACGGTACGCCCCTGGACGCGGCGGCGGTGAAGTTCAGCGTCGAACGCTACATCGCGGCCAAGGGCGGCTGGGCGGGCTTCATGGACGACGCGCTCGACTCGGTCACGGCCGACGGCATGACCGCCGTTTTCAAGCTCTCCCGGCCGTGGGCGGACTTCCCGTTCATGCTGGCGCAGGCGCCGGGCAACATCGTGTCACCGGCCGGGGTGAAGAAGTTCGGTGCGGAATTCGTCCGCAACCCGGTCGGCGCCGGGCCGTTCAAGCTGGAGCGCTGGTCGCCCGGCGAGGAGCTGGTCCTGAGCGCGAACCCGGACTACTGGAACGGCAAGCCGTACCTGGACACGCTCCGGTTCGTGCCGGTGGCCACGCCTCAGGCGCTCGGGGACCTGATGAACACCCAGGGGGCCGACGCGGCGTTCCTGACCAGCCCGCAGGTGATCCGTACGGTCCTGGACGGGAAGTTCGGCGGCTACGTCGACCTGATGAACACCGGCTCCATCCTGCTCATCAACAACGGCATCGGCGACAAACCCCGCCCCGGCGAGGACGTCCGGGTACGGCAGGCGATCGCGCACGCCATCGACGCCAAGGTCATCGACCAGCGGGTCAACAGCGGCCAGGGCCTGCCCGGCACCGAGATCTTCCAGTCCAGCTCCCGCTGGGCCAACTCGGTCGGCGGACCCGCGTTCGACCAGGCCAAGGCCAAGGACCTCCTCGCACAGGCGAAGGCGGCCGGATTCGACGGCAAGCTGGTCATGGTCACCCCGCCGACCCAGCCCGAGCTGGGCCTGACCATCCAGGCGATGCTCAACGCGGTCGGCTTCCAGGTCGAGGCCGCCCCGGTGCAGACCGTGCAGGACCTGATCCGGCGTGTCCTCGTCGAGGGCGACTTCGACATCGCGGTCTACGGCTGGTCGGTGCCCGACGAGCCCGGCGAGGTCTTCGCCCGGTACTTCGACCGGGTGGGCCGCGAGGGCAACCCAATCGGCTACGACGGCGCCAAGCTCCGCGAGCTCCTGCTCGGCTTCGCCGCCACCGGCGACGAGGCGGAGAAGAAGTCCATCGTCACCCAGCTGCAGCAGGTCTGGAACGAGACGATGCCCGGCGTGCCGCTGGCCCAGACGGCGCAGATGGTCGCCTGGCAGGAGAACGTGCACGGCATCAAACCCTCCTCGCAGCTGATCCTGCAATTCGACAAGGCCTGGATCGCCAAGTAATGACGCAACTCAGCCTCACCTTCGCCTGCCTCGACTACGACCGGACGCGCGCGCTCCAGGACGGCCGGGTCAAGCCGGAGGGCATCGACCTGAACTTCCTCGCGCTGCCGGTGGAGGAGACGTTCTTCCGGCAGCTGAGGTACCAGGAATTCGACCTCGCCGAGATGAGCCTGTCCTCCTACGTCCTCACGCTCGACCAGGAAGATCCGCCGTTCCTGGCGATTCCGGTCTTCCCGTCGCGCTACTTCCGCCACCAGTCCATCTTCGTCAACGCCCGCAGCGGGATCGAGCAGCCGGCCGATCTCGCCGGGCGGCGGATCGGAGTGCCGGAATACCAGATCACGGCTGGTGTCTGGCAGCGGGGAATGCTGGCGGACGAGTACGGGGTCGACCCCTGCTCCCCGCAGTACTTCAGCGGCGGGGTCGAGACGCCCGGGCGGGAGGAGAAGATCACGCTCGATCTGCCGGACGGGCTGAAGGTCCAGCCGATCGGGCCCGGCCAGACGCTGTCGGCGATGCTGGCCAGCGGGGAGATCGACGCCCTGATGAGCGCTCATGTGCCGTCGTGCTTCGGCCGGGCCCCCGACGTCCGGCGGCTCTTCGCGGATCCGAAGGCCGCGGAGAAGGCGTATTTCGCGAAGACGGGCATCTTCCCGATCATGCACACCGTGGTGATCAAGCGCGCGATCCTGGCCCGGCATCCGTGGGCCGCCCGGTCGCTGACCAAGGCGTTTCAGGCGTCCTTGCGGATCGCCAAGGAGGACCTGTTGTACCGCAGCGCGCTGAAGGTCATGCTGCCCTGGCTCGACGACCACGTCGCCGAGACGATCTCCGCGCTCGGCGAGGACTACTGGTCGTACGGGGTCGAACCGAACCGCCACGTCCTGGAGGTGTTCCTGCGCTACTCCCACGCCCAGGGGCTGGCCAAACGGTTGCGTACACCCGACGAGCTGTTCGCCGGTTCCGCCGACACGGGCTACGCGATATGAGCGGCCGGGTGGCGGTCGTCACGGGCGCCGGTCAGGGCATCGGCGCCGCCGTGGCGCGTGACCTGGTCGACCAGGGATACCGGGTGGCCGTACTCGACCTCAACGGCGGCGAGAAGGTCGCCGGCTCCCTCGGCGAGCACGGGCTGGCGGTCGAGGCCGACGTCGCGGATGAGGACTCCATGGCCGCGGCACGCACGCGGATCCTGGACGCGTTCGGGCGCGTGGACGTCCTCATCAACAACGCCGCGATCTTCTCCACCCTGGAGATGAAGTCCTTCGAGGACATCTCCGTGCCGGAATGGGACAGGGTGATGGCCGTGAACGTGCGCGGCGTGTTCGTCTGCTGCCGCACGTTCGCTCCGGATCTGCGCGCCGCCGAGCACGGCAGGATCATCAACCTGTCCTCCGGCGCCGTGCTCCTGGGCCGTCCCGGTTACCTGCACTACGTCGCCTCCAAGGCGGCCGTCATCGGGCTCACCCGCTCGCTGGCGCGCGAGCTGGGCGGCAGCGGCGTGACGGTGAACGCGATCGCGCCGGGCTCGACCGAGACCGAGGTGCCGCGGGCGACGGTCACGCCGGCCGACGTGGCGGCGATCATCGCGGGCCAGGCCATCAAACGTCGCCAGACCAGCGCCGACCTGCTGGGGGCGATGGCCTTCCTGGCCGGTACGGCAAGCGGCTTCGTCACCGGCCAGACGCTCGTGGTCGACGGCGGCATGACGTTCAACTGATAACGATCGTTTAGAGATCGAGCAAGGAGTTTTCATCATGGCGTCGGCGAGTGCGTACGACGGGATCATCATCGGAGCGGGCCAGCACGGCCTCATCCTGGGCAGCTACCTGGCCAAGGCCGGCCTTCGCGTGCTCCTGGTGGAGCGGCGTCTCGGCTACGGCGGCGGGCTCTCGACCGAGGAGCGCACGCTCCCCGGCTTCTACCACAACCTTCACTCGATCAACCACTTCAGCATCAGCGGCACGCCCTGGTTCAAGGACCTGGACCTGGCGGCGAAGATGCGTTACATCGTGCCGCGCTACGAGTTCGCGCAACCCCATGCCGACGGTTCCGCGCTCGTCTTCTCCCGCGACCTGGACGAGACCGCCGCCAACATCGCCCGCTTCTCCGCGAACGACGCCAAGACCTTCCGCGAATGGAACATCAAGGCGGAGGAGATGACGAAGAAGATCTTCTTGAAGGAGCGGTTCGCGCCGCCCCTCAGCGAAGCCGACCGGGCCGAGGTGCTGGGCAGATCGGCGCTCGGCAGCGAGTTCCTGGAGCTGACCAAGAAGCAGCCGCTGGACGCGGTCAACGAGCTGTTCGAGAACGAGTACGTCAAGGTGCTCTTCCTGTTCAAGCTCTCGCTCTTCGGCACGGTCCTGCACGAGGCGCTGAACACCGGCAGCCCGGTCGGCTCGCTGATCCGCGCCTTCGACCTGGCGACCGGCTACGAGCTGGCCCAGGGCGGGAGCTGGAACCTGGCCCGCTCGCTCATGGAGATCTTCATCGCCGGCGGCGGGGAGTTCAGGAACCAGACGCAGGTCGAGCGGATCGTGGTGGAGGGCAACCGGGCCACCGGTGTGGAGCTCGCCGACGGCACCGTGATCAAGGCGCGGCAGTTCGTGGCCAGCACGATCGACGTCTACCAGACGTTCGAGAAGATGGTCGGGCGCGAGCAGCTTCCCGCCGAGACCCGGGAGAAGGTCGCCAATCACAAGTACACCCCGTGGACGCTGTTCGGCCTGCATCTCGCGCTCGCCGACGCGCCGCGCTACCGGGCGGGGACGTTCGATCCCCACGTGGACACGGCGTTGAAGTACAACATCGGCTCGGAGACGATCGCGAGCCTGCTTGAGGCGCACGACCAGGTGGAGCAGAAGAAGGTGCCGTCCAACGCGCAGTTCGGGGCCGGTGCGCTGAGCGTGCTGGATCCGCTGCAGGCGCCTCCGGGTAAGCACACGGCTTATGCGTGGCAGGTCGTGCCGTACGACATCGATTCCGATCCGGACGCGATCGACGGCGTGCGGGACCAGCTGCAGGAATCGATACTGGAGAAATGGCGCGAGTATGCGCCGAACATGACGCCGGACAACGTGCTGGGCTCCTATACCTACACGGCGAAGGAGTACACACAGGAGATCACCAACATGCGCTATGGCGACATTTTCATGGGCGCGCTGACCTCCGATCAGGTCATGTACAACCATTTCGGATACCGGACGGCGATCGACGGGCTCTACATGGCCGGTTCGCCTTGCCACCCGAATGGCGCGATCACCGGCGGCGCCGGATATATCGGGGCGGGCGTGATCGCCTCCGACCTCGGGATCACCCCGTGGTGGACGCCGATGGACGCCCGGTCGGAGCTGGAAGGGCTCGAATAGCTACTAATGGGAAACCTGCTCATTAGCCTGCCACCCCACTGTTGTGCCTGGTCAAGACCGTAGTGGCAGTCCATTTAGCAACTTTCCCATTATCAGCGGGAGTCGGGCTGCTCAAGCCCGGCATCCCGCAGCGCCCTCGTCATGTCCTGCTGGGCCTCGAACAGGTGGGCCAGCGAATCGGGGGTGAGCAGCCGGTCGAATCGTGAGATCGGGGTGGCGAGCGAGAACGCGGCGAGGGGGCGGCCGGCGGAGTCGAGGACGGGCAGGCCGATCGCGCCGAGCCCGCTCTCGGACTCCTCGCGGTTGGTGGCGTAGCCCCGCGCCCGCACCGTGGCGAGTTCATTGAGGAGCTCGGAGAATTCGCCGGGGGAAAGCCGGTGCTCGGCGGTCCCATTGCCCAGATAGAGCCGCGCCAGGTAGTCAGGGCTCTGGTAACTCAGCAGCGCTTTCCCGCCAGAGGTGGATCGCGCGGCGAGGACGGACCCGGCCCGATCCCCGACCCGCAAGATAGCCGTGGCTTCGACCGAGTACAGGAACCGGACGTGCGCTCCCACCCGGACCATGAGGTTCGCCGTCTCGTCGAAGCGCGCGCACAGCGCCTCAAGCGCGGGTTGCAGCACCTGGCGCACCTCGCGGTGCCAGGTCGAACTCACCGCTCCCACCCCGAGCACCGGGCTGGGAGCGTAACGCTTGGAGTCCTCCTGGATGGCGAACCCCCGATACACGAGCATCGCCATCAACCGGTGCGCGGTCGACACGGCGACACCCAGATCGGTGGCGATATCCGTCAGCCGGACGCTGCCCTGATCGCGAAGGATCTGCAGGATGCGCAGCGCGTTGTCCACCGAGGCAATCGGGTACGGCGGCCGCTGGATGTAGTTCTTCTGCACCCCAGAAGAATAACGCGCTTGAAGCCCGGCGAAAGCCCGGCCAAGGAACACTGATTCTGTGAGCCAGCGGAGATGCCTAGGTGGAGACCGCTCCCGGCGCAATGGACGTTAAACGAGGGGTTCTGTTGTGAAGAAAAATAGGCGACCGGTTATCGTCGTCGGAGGGGGAATCGGTGGTCTCACGGCCGCGCTCGCGCTGAGATTAGGCGGGGTCGAGGTCACGTTGCTGGAGCGCGCCGACGAATTCGGCGAGGTCGGCGCCGGGCTTCAGCTGGCCCCCAACGCCACCAGGATTCTGGCCGAGTGGGGGCTGCTCGATAAGACGCTCCAGCTGGGTTACGAACCTCGCAGCATCGTGTTGAAGGACGCGGTCGACGGCTCGGAGCTGACCCGTCAGGACCTCGGCGAGGAGTTCCGGGCCCGTTATGGTGCGCCGTACATCGTGATTCACCGCAGTGACCTGCACACCATTCTGCTGGACGCCGCCCGGGCCGCCGGGGTGGAGCTCATCACCGGAGCCGAGGTCGAGTCCGTCACCGACGGACTCGACGGGGCGAGCGTCTCGGTGGCGAACGGCACCACGTGGCTGGCCGACGCGTGTATCGCGGCGGATGGCCTGACGTCCCGGGTGCGCGACGCGATCGTCGGCGATCAGCCCGTCTCGTCCGGATACGTCGCCTATCGCGGCACCCTGCCCCGGGGCGACGACACGTTCGAGGACGTCGTGGCCTGGCTGGGTCCTGGCTGCCATTTCGTACGCTATTCGCTGCGCAACGGCGAAATGCTGAACCATGTCGCGGTGTTCCGCTCGCCCCGCTTCGCGGCCGGGCACGAGGAGTGGGGCGGCGTGGACGAACTCGACACCGCCTTCGCCGAATGCTGCGCCGAAGTCCAGGAGGGCGTCGCCCACCTGTGGCGGGACCGGCGCTGGCCGATGTACGACCGCACGCCCACGCCGCAGTGGCGCCGCGGTTCGACCCTGCTCGTGGGCGACGCCGCCCATCCGATGCTCCAATATCTGGCCCAGGGCGCCTGCCAGGCCATCGAGGACGCCGCGACGATCGGCCGCGCCCTCGACCGCCACAACGGAATCCCGGCCGCGAACGACTGGCCGTCGATCTTCGACCAGGTCGTCGGCGAACGCGAACCTCAGACCACCCTGGTCCAGAACTCGGCACGCGTCTGGGGTGACATCTGGCACACCGACGGACTGGGCCGGCTCCTGCGCAACGAACTGATGCGACGCAGGGACACCAAAGATTTCCGCTACAGCGACTGGCTGTACGGCGCTCGCTGACCAATGGGAAGGAATGACATGACCGCAGAACCGGACGAAGCGGCGCTGAAGCAGCTTTACGCCGACTTCGAGGCGAACGATCTCACGCCCCTGTGGACTCAGTTGAACGACCTCATGCCCCTGGTGCCGGCGCCGTCGGCGAAGGCGCACGTGTGGCGGTGGTCGACCCTGCATCGGCTGGCCGAACGCGCCGGGGATCTGGTTCCGGTCGGGCGAGGCGGAGAGCGCCGTGCCATCGCGCTGGTGAATCCGGGCCTGCCGGGCACCGCGTACATCGCGCCGACGTTGTGGTGCGCCATCCAGTATCTGGGGCCGCGTGAGACCGCGCCGGAGCATCGCCACAGCCAGAACGCGTTCCGGTTCGTCGTCGAAGGCGAGGGTGTGTGGACGGTCGTCAACGGGGACCCGGTCGCGATGCGCCGGGGTGACTTCCTGCTGACGCCGGGGTGGCATTTCCACGGCCATCACAACGACACCGACCAGCCGATGGCGTGGATCGACGGGCTGGACATTCCGTTCTCGCGCTACACCGACGTGGGGTTCTTCGAGTTCGGCTCCGAGCGGGTCACCGATGAGGCGTCGCCCGCGGTGTCGCGCAGCGAGCGGCTGTGGGCGCATCCCGGGCTGCGGCCGATGTCGGAGCTGGATCCACGGACATCGTCGCCGCTTGCCGCGTATCGCTGGGAGCACACCGACGCGGCGCTCACCGAGCAGCTCACCCTTGAGGATGAGGGCCATCCAGCGACGGTCGAGCAGGGGCACGCCGCGATCCGGTACGTGAATCCGACGACGGGCGGGGACGTCCTGCCGACGATTCGCGCGGAGTTCCACCGGCTGCGAGCCGGAACCCGGACGCGTACGCGCCACGAGGTCGGCTCGTCGGTCTGGCAGGTTTTCGAAGGCAGCGGGTCGGTCGTTCTCGGCGGCGAAGAGCGGTCGGTGTCGACGGGTGACCTTTTCGTCGTTCCTTCCTGGGTTTCGTGGTCGATTCAGGCGGAGACGCAGCTTGACCTGTTCCGTTTCAACGACGGGCCGATCATCGACCGGCTCGGTTTTTCTCGTACGTTCATTCCGGAGGACGGCTCGTGAAGATCGGCACCATCCGAACCGGCACGGGAACCGCGCCCGTTGTCGTCGGCGAGCACGACGTGACGGTCATCGAATCGTTCGATGATGTCGGGGCGCTGCTGGCGAGCGGCCCGGGCTGGCGGGATCTCGCGGACAATGCGGGCGGCCCCACGATCCCCCTGGCGGAGCTCGAACCGTCGCAGTGGGCGCCGGTGATCCCGCGACCAGGCAAGATCATCTGTGTTGGGTTGAACTACCGGAACCACATCCTGGAGATGGGTCGTGAGTTGCCCGCATATCCGACGCTTTTCACCAAGTACCCGGAGACGTTGATCGGTCCCTTTGATCCCATCCAGTGGTCCTCGCACTCCACAGACCTGGACTGGGAGGCGGAACTGGCGGTCGTCATCGGCTGGGATGCCGCTATTGCCGGATATACGATCATGAATGATGTCACGCTGCGGGATTTCCAGTACCACACGACCCAGTGGCTGCCAGGGAAGAACTTCGCCGGGACCACGCCGCTGGGGCCGTACCTGACGACGGCCTTCACCCACGGGCGGATCAGCACGACCGTGAACGGCGAGCTCATGCAGGACTCGTCAACGTCTGACCTGGTCTTCTCCCCCGCCGAGCTGGTCGCCTACATCTCCCGGTTCCTGCCCCTCGCACCCGGCGACGTCATCGCCACCGGCACGCCCGGCGGCGTCGGCCATGCCCGCAAACCTCCCGTCTACCTGCGGCCGGGCGACGTCGTCCAGACCGAGATCCACGGGCTCGGGTCCCTGCGCAACGTCGTCGGAAGCTGACCATGGGCGCGCGAGTCGACCGCACCTCGGATCCGGCGATCCTCGCGAATCTGCTCCTCGCGAGGAGAGGCACGGCCTACTTCCTCCGCAAGCTGAGAGAGCTCCCCGACGGCGAGTTCGGCGGGGACTCGCTGCTCGCCGGATGGACGCGCAGCCACGTGATCGCCCATGTCGGCTACAACGCCCGCGCCCTGTCCCGGCTGGTCAACTGGGCGGCCACGGGCGTGCAGACCCCGATGTACGCCTCGCCCGCCGACCGCGATCACGAGATCGAGTTCGGCGCGACGCTCAGCCCCAACGCCTTGCGGAACCTCGCCGAGCACTCCGCCGTACACCTGAACGTCGAATGGCGGGATCTCGCGCCCTCGCGCTGGTCACAGCAGGTGCGTACCATCCGCGGACGGGCGGTCCCGGCGACGGAGACCGCCTGGATGCGGGCCCGGGAGGTGTGGCTGCACGCGATCGACCTGGACAACGGGGGCCGATTCGAAGAGCTGCCGGAGGAGTTCCTGCGGCGTCTCCTCGACGATGTCACCGCCTCCTGGGCGGCTCGGGACGTGCCGTCGTTCTCCCTGCGCACAGGCACCGAGACCTACGACGTCCGCCCGGCCGACCACCCGATCCCGGTAACCGGCACCCTGCCCGTCTTGGCCGCGTGGGCCACCGGCCGCCGGCAACGGGATGTCACAGCGCCTCGGTGGCTCTAGCACCTCGGTGGGCGTGGTGGGTGTACTCCGCACGGCGAAGGAGCATCACGCCGAGCATGAGGGGGAACATCGCGATGTGCGCGGCCATCATCAGCGTTCCACCGCCGATGACATCCAGCCAGAGCAGCGGGAACAGGGGAACGGCGGGGGCGAACATGACGGCGCACATTTCCAGGGTGGGCCGCCAGGCGTGCCCACGAAAACGCATCCAGACGGCCATCCCGACGGACATGTTGAAGGCCATCACCAGATAGCCAAGATCAGGGTGCTCCGTGTGGGAGATGTCGAGCCCGACGGCGGACTGGAGGGATCCCAGCGCGAACATGCCGACGAACATCGCGATGATCATCTCGACGTAGTGGAGGGTGAACCGCAGCCATCCGCTGCGCGCTTTCGTCGCTGTCATGGTCCGACTATGTGACCAGAGGCGGGCATGCCCAAGAAGGGCGACCAGGCTGGTCCGGAATCTTGGGCACCCGGTCCTTTCGGCTTAGAGTCAAGCCATGAGCGCGCGGCATTTCGTGGTCGTCGGATACGACGCCGCAGAGCTACTGGACATCGCCTGCGTGGTCTCGGCCCTGGAGTCCGCGAACGTGCAAGGCGCTTCCCCCTACTACAAAGTCCGCTTCGTCACCCCCGGCGGCCGCCCCATCGACTGCGGCCCCACCGTGACCCTGCACACCAGCGAAACCCTCGAACGCGTCACCGGCCCCATCGACACCCTGCTCGTCTCCGGAGGAATCGGAAGCGAGGACGCGGCCGCCAACCGGCTGCTCCTCGCACACATCCGCCGGCTGGCCCGGGAAAGCCGCCGCGTGGCCTCCGTCTGCACCGGAGCCATGATCCTGGCCGCCGCCGGCCTCCTCGACGACCGCCGAGCCACCACCCACTGGCGATGGGCCGACCAAATCGCCGCACGCCACCCGAACGTCCACGTGGACCCCAACCCCATCTTCATCCGGGACGGAAACGTCTACACCTCGGCCGGCGTCACCAGCGCCCTGGACCTCACCCTCGCCCTCATCGAAGAGGACCACGGCCCCGACCTCGCCAGAACCGTGGCCCGGCAATTGGTGGTCTACCTCCAGCGCCCGGGCAACCAGGCCCAGATGAGCATGTTCACCGCCCCGCCCTCACCCGCCAACAGCCTGGTCAAACGCGTGGTCGACTACATCACCGCCCACCCCGACGCCGACCTGACCGCCGCCACCTTGGCCACCAACGCGGGCGTAAGCGAACGCCACCTGACCCGCCTGTTCCTCAAACACCTCGGCCAGCCCCCCGGCAAGTTCGTCCGCCTGGCCCGCACCGAAGCCGCCGCCCACCTCCTCACCTCCACCACCCTCCCCATGCCCGCCATAGCCACCCGCTCCGGCTTCGGCACCCCGGAAACCCTCCGCCAGGCCTTCATCGACTGCTACGGCATCCCCCCGTCCCAATACCGCCTCACCCAGTCCCGCATCACCCCACGTGCCACCGGATCACATCCCTGACCAGGCCCGAAATGTGGCATTAGTGATCAGACGCATTCTCACAATCCAGCCACTTATCCCATCGCCTGAGAAAGTTACCAAGCTCCCTATTGCGTCATATCTGGGGTAAAGTCATAAATTACCCATAAGGATCCCTGATGGGTGCGGGGTGTTTCCAGGTTGATATCCAACGCAGGGGACCCAGCGCAGGAATGGCCCGACATGATCGATGTCGATGAGCTGCTGCGGCGGGGATGGCGCGCTCATCCGTTCCGGCAATTCCTGCTCAAGGTACACAGCAGATGCAATCTCGCCTGTGACTACTGCTACGTCTACACATTGGCCGACCAAAGCTGGCGCTCCCAGCCGATGATCATGGATCCCGCGCTCATCACGGTGGCCGCCCATCGAATCGCCCAGCACGCCGACGATCACGATCTGACCTCGGTCCGGGTGATCCTGCACGGGGGCGAACCGCTCCTGGCCGGGCACGGCTACCTGGCGAACATCGTCGACACGATTCGCAAGGAGGTCGGCGGCGGTCTCCGGGTCGACGCCGCGATCCAGACCAACGCCGTCCTCCTCGACGCGGCCGCGTTGCGGTCATTCAGCGCGCTCGACGTGCGGGTGGGTGTGTCACTCGACGGCAGCCCGCGCGGCAACAACCGCAACCGCCGGTTCGCCGACGGCCGCGGCAGCTACGACGCCGTCGCCCGGGCCCTGAGACTGCTGGGGAGCGAGCCCTTCCGCCACCTCTACAGCGGCCTGCTGTGCACGGTCGACCTGGCCAACAGCCCGATCGAGACCTACGAGGCGCTGATCGAGTTCGAGCCGCCGGCAATCGACTTCCTGGTCCCGCACGCGACCTGGGACTCGCCGCCGCCGACGCGCGATCCCGATGCGACCCCCTACGCGGACTGGCTGATCACGATCTTCGACCACTGGTACGGGAGCCGTGGCGAGACCGTCATCCGGCTCTTCGAAGAGATCATCAATGTCCTGCTCGGCCGTTCGTCCGCGACCGAGGTCATCGGGCTGACCCCGTCGTCCCTGGTGGTGATCGAGACGGACGGGACGATCGAACAGACCGACTCCCTCAAGGTGGTCCAACAGGGCGCCGCGGCGACCGGGCTCAACATCGTGGACCATTCCTTCGACGCCGCCCTTCGCCACCCCGGCATCGTGGCACGGCAGCTCGGCTGGGACGCGTTGAGCGACACCTGCCAGGCGTGCCGGTTCGGCCGCGTGTGCGGGGGCGGCCTCTACGCCCACCGGTACCGGACCGGCAGCGGCTTCCGCAACCCCTCGGTGTACTGCGACGACCTGTACCGGTTGATCGAGCACATCCGGGCCCGCCTCGTCGCCGACCTCCGACGGTCCACTGGACGCCCGATCACCTGACGGAGTAGCCATGGAATTGCATTCACACCGGCTTTCCCCCGAGATCCTGGGTCGGCTGGCCCGGGGCAGCGGCGGCGCGCAGGCCATCGCCGAACTGTCCGCTGCGCAGTACAGCAGGCATCTCTCGTTGATCCTGGGTGTGCTCGACGTATCGGCCCGCCGCCACCACCCCCGCGCGAAAGACGTGACGCGCGCCTACGACCTGCTCACCGACCTGTCGCGGCAGGCCCCCGAGGCGGTGAATCAGTTGATCAGATACCCGGCCGTGGGCGCCTGGGCGAAGCACACCCTCCGGGCGCTGCTCGATGACCAGGCCACCGCCCTCGCCCCCGCCCACCTCGGTTCCATCGCCGTCGCCGCCGCGATACGGGCGCGGATCCCCTGTGACATCCGGGTGCCCGTCCGCCAGGGCGGGATCACCCTGCCCTCGATCGGCCGCATCGACCTGGAATCGGGCGAGGAACGGATGGTCGATCTCCAGGTGACCGGCGCGGACGCGGTGACCGTGGACGGCGTGCGCGGCCCGCTGACGCCCCTGCGGCATCTCACCTCGGCGGACGGTGCTCTCGACCTGGTCCTGGACGATCTGGATCCGCATCGATGGGATCTGACCCGGGTGATCGACGGGCGGCTCCCCGCCGATGAGGCGGCCTCGTGGCAAACCTGCCTGGATGAGGCCTGGCGCCTGCTGTCGGACCCGCATCGGACGATCGGCGGAGAGCTCCGGTCGCTCGTCTCGGCACTGACTCCCATCAAGGCCCCTGCCCGCGGGAGCAGCAGCGCCTCCGCGCGGGACAGATTCGGCGCGGTCGCCCTCTCCACGCCACCGGACGGCCGCTGGCTCGCCGCCACCTTCGCCCACGAGCTTCAGCACACCAAGCTGAACGCGGTCCTGGATGTCGTCGATCTCCTGCGGCCCGATCAGCGCCTCTTCTACGCGCCGTGGCGCGACGACCCGCGCCCGCTCGCCGGGCTGCTCCAAGGTGCGTACGCGTTCACCGGCGTGGCCGGATTCTGGCGACGCCAGCGCCAGATCGACGACGACCTGCGCCCGCACCTCGAGTTCGCCCGCTGGCGCGCGGCCGCACGGGACGTCACCGGCACGCTGCTCGGCAGCGACATCCTCACCGAGGCGGGCGAGCGTTTCGTCACCACGATGCGAGGAACCCTGTCGGCCTGGATGGACGAGCCGGTCCCCCAGGCCGCCCTTGACGGCGCCGCAGACGCCGCCGCCGCGCATCGCGCGGCCTGGCTGGCCAGGAACAGCTGATGGTTACAGCGGCGGCGGATCGAAATCCCAATCGATCCGTTCGCCCTTGAGGGCCCGGGCCAGATCGGGATGATCCGGCCCCAGCTTCTCCCGATACGTCTGGACGGTCTCGGCCCGGAGCTTCTTCTCCTCGGCCTCCATCCCCGCGTTGTCCAGGTCGACGGCGAGATTCACGGCGCCGGCCAGGGTGAGGTGGTGATCCTCCCCGAAGAACGCCCGAAGCCCGGCCAGCGTCTCCTCACCCTGGCGGACCGCCGCCTCGGTGTCCCCCATCGCGGCGAAGTCGCTGGCGAGATTCACGGCCACGCAGAAGGTGTACCCGTGATTGGCGCCGAGCCTGCTCACCAACCCCTCGTACGCCTCCGCATCCTCCTCGCGTGCCCGGGCCGCGTCCCCGCGACGCCGGTAGAGGAGAGCCAGGTTTCCCTGGCAGCCATAGGTGTACGGATGGTGCGCGCCATAGACGCGCCGGTACCGGGGCAACGTGTCCCTGGTCAGCGCGAACGCCTCCTCGATGGCGCCCGCCTCACGCAACGTGTTGGCCAGCGCGATCGCGGCCGCCATGGCGTCCGGGTTGTTGGGTCCGAACAGCTTGTGGAACCTGCTGTGGATGTCCCGGGCCATGGCGAGAGATCGGGAGATGTCGCCGGTGCGCCGCAACGCGATCGACAGATCCTTGCCCGTCTTGAGGGTCAGGGGATGTTCCGGCGTCAGCTCCCGGATGCCGAAGGAGTACGCGTCCTCGCCCATGGTGCACGCCTCTTCGAAATCGCCGCAGAGCCGGATGACCAGGGCCAGGCCGTTCCACGCGTTCAGCACCTCCAGCTTGCCGATCCCCGTGGCACTGCTCATCTCCAGATACGTGAGGTTCTGCAGGTCCCTGGCTTTCTGGTAGTCGCTGAGCAGCACGTTGTCCAACCCCAGGTTGTTGATCACCTGAAGGGTGGTCGGGTAGGTCGCCCCGAACTTCCGTTCCAGGGCGTCCATCGTCACCTGGTCCCGCTCGCGAGCGGCCTCGAAGTCGCCGAGCGCGCGCAGGTTGGCTCCGTAGGAGTTGGCGACTCTGAGCGTCTCCTCGTCGTCGGGTCCGAACGTCGCCTCCATCAGCTCCAGCGTTTCCTCGTTCAGGTGATGGGACGCCGCGTACTCGCCGAGCTGCCAGAGCACGTTCCCGAGCTGCCGGCGCAGGCGCAGCACGTCCGGGCTGGACTCCCCCGACTGCTCGGTCCACGCGGCGAGGAACTGCTCGGCGAACGTCCTGGCCGAGGTGTAGTCGCCGATTCGGTAGAGATAGCGGAGGAGGTTGATCCCGAGCACGCGCGCCGGCCCTTCGACGCAGCGAACGAAGCCGGTCGGCTCGATGTGCGGAAGGATCTCGCGGAAGCTGCGCCACATGGAGGTGTTCTGCGGGTCGGAGGGCGCGCCTCCGGCGAGCAGCAGGTGGACCTCGTGCCTGATCTTGCTCCGCTCCTGCTCGCTCAGCGCATCTCTGAGCAGGGCCTGGACCAGGCGATGGACCTGAACGGTGCCCGCCAGGGAGTCAACCTTGATCAGGGCGAACTTGTTGAGCTCTCCGAACGCCTTGTTGAGCAGCACCGGATCGGCCATCATCGGGGCGATGCTCTGAATGCCCGCGGTCTTGTTGCCCCGGCGGAACACGTCCCTGGGGATGGGGTCGGGCCCGAAGAAGGCCAGGCACCGCAGCACCACAGCCGCTTCCGGCATCCTTTCCTCGATCACCTGTACCGACAGCTGCCAGGCGGCCGTCATCGACCGGGGATACTCGCTCGACTTCCCCATCGTCAGCACTGACCTGGTCTGCTGGCCGAGCGCGAGGATGTACTCGTCGGTCGACATCCCGGTCGTCAGCTGCAGGGCGGCGGCTTGCTCCAGAGCGAGCGGAAGGTCACCCAGCGCTTCGGCCAGGCCATCGGGCTCCTCCGGGGGCATGTCCCGCTTGAGCCTCTTGCGGAGGAAGGCGATGCTCTCCTCGCGGTCGAAGACGTCTACGGCGATGCTCTCGTTGTTCTCGCTCCAGCGAGTGTTGCGCGAGGTGATGAGCACGTGCCCAGGGCCGCCGTCCGGAATGAAGTACTTGATGGACTCCGGCTCGTCCGCGTTGTCGAAGATCAGGAGCCACCGGTCGAACGGGTCGCCCTGCTGTAGCGCCCTGCGGACCACGGCCGCGGACTCCTCGACACCGACGGAGCTCGCCGGGGGCAGGCCGAGCTCCGGAGCGAGTGCGGCCAGCGCCGCGGACAGCAGGGCCGGCTGGTCCGCGGCAATCCACCACACCACGTCGTACGAGCTGCGGTACTTCCACGCGTACTCGGTGACCAGCTGGGTCTTCCCCACCCCGCCCAGGCCGTGCAGGGCCTGCGGCACATTGGTGTGGGCGACGATGGCCGTGGTTCGCGACATGTCCATGTTGAGCCGCAGGCGCTCCAACATGCCCTCTCGCCCGGTGAAGTTCAGGTTCCTGGCGGGAACCCGCCCCCACACCGGAGGCATCCGCATGGGGGCGTAGTCGTTGACCTGCTCGTTCACGTATGCCTCCGGCCGCCGTCTGTACTATTTCAAATCCTAGGATTGATTCCCTGGAAATAGCGTCACAGAATCACAAATAAGCACGGGAGTGGGAACAGTCCGACCGATAATCGTGATAGTGGTTAGCCACAAACCCAGGGGAAAGTATGAGCGAAAACACCTCCGCCGGCCTGATCGACATCAATGGCCTCGATCTTGGCTTCCTCAAGACCGCGGAGTCTCCCGCGCTGCGGAGGGTCTACGAAAAGGCCGCGCAGGATCCCGACCACCCTTCTGTCGCCGGATTCCAATCGGCACTCTGATCCCGGACCTGGCCACATATCAATTGCGATAATTCTCCATCCACGCGCTGACGACGCACGAATCGCTGGCACAATCGAGGGCGATGGGCGGGACACCGTGATGAAGACCACCGGCAGCGAACTCTCCCCGGCGCGGCCGTTCGTCGCCGCGCGCGCCTTTCGCCGGGAGGATTCGGTCCGGTTCTTCGGGCGTGAACAGGAAGTTCGCGAACTGGCCGGCCAATGGCTGGCCAATCCCGTCACGATTCTGCATGGGCCGCCGGCCGTGGGGAAATCGTCCTTGCTCGCCGCCGGCGTGCTTCCGATGCTTGATCCGCGCAGCACGGATGTGCTTCCGATCGGGCGCTTCTCGCGACCGCCGGCCGTGCCCGCGGCGCTGGTCGGGGAGACCGGCAATCCCCTGGTCTTCACTTTGCTCGCGTCCTGGTCCCCCTATCGGGCACCGACCGAGTTATCCGGTCTGACGATCTCCCGGTTCCTCCGCGGCAGGCCGCCCAAGCTGGATTCGTTCGGCGACCGCGTGCCCATCCTGGCCGCCATCGACCAAGCGGACGACCTGTTCACCTATTCCGGCGACAGAGCGGCACACTGCGACCAGTTGGTCGAACAGCTAGGCGAGACGATCGACAGCGATCTGCCGTTCCGCCTGCTCGTCGTGGTCGGTGACAATTGCTTCGACCAGCTGATGGAGCGGCCGCACCTGCGCGGCCCGCTTGACGGCCACACGTACCGGCTGCGCCCGCTCAGCGTGGCTTCGGCCCTGGACGCCTGTCGCAGACCCGTCGAGGACGGCAAGCGGGTCTTCCTCCCTGGCGTGGCCGAAGCGCTGGTCGACGATCTTCGTACCGTCCGCCTCGGCAGCGGCGCGCACGAGGTCGTCCACGTGCGGGAGAGTGTGGAACCGCTCCTGCTCCAGGTCGCGTGCGCCGCCCTGCTGAATCCGCTCCCAGCGGATCACAGGGACATCACGTTCGAGGACGTGGCGAGCGTGGACCGGTCGATCGCGGATTTCTGCGACCGCATGATCGGCGAAGTCGCCGCTGACCACTTCCACGGTGACACCGAGAAGCTCAGAGCGCAGCTCCTGGAAACCTTCGTCGACCCCGCCGGGGCGCAGGCCACGGTCCACCGGCGGTTCGGCCTCGCCGGCGGGCTGCCCGACCGGCCGCTCAAGGCACTGACCAGCCGCCACATCCTCAGGGTGGACAGGACCGGCGAACGCTACCGGATCTGGACTGACCGGCTGGTCACCCCGCTGATGCTCGGGGGCTCGGGGAAGCCCCGGCGCTTCAGCGCGTCCAGCCATCTCCGGCTGGCGGAGTCCGCACTCCGCGCGGGCCAGTTCGACATCGCCACCCGGCATGCCGCCGAAGCACGTCGGCTGGGGGGCGGAGACAGTCACCTGCCCGCCCGGATCGAGTCATTCCTCGGGGATGCGGCCTACCTGGACGGCGGTCTCGACCGCGCGGTCGAGCACTATCGCGCGGCGGCCAAACTGCTGACCACCCTGCCGGGCAATGAGACGGCGGTCGCGACCTTGCTGACGGCGATCGGCCAGATTCTGATCAAGCAGGGAAAGCCCAGCTCCGCGATCAAGGATTTGACGGCCGCGGTCCGGCGCAGCCCGGACGATCCGACCATTCAGACCGAGCTGGCCTGGGCGATGTGGTTCAGCGGGCACGAGGTCGGCGCGGTGGACATCCTGGACGACGCCCTCGCCACGGTGGGGAACGCCCCCGAGGCGCTGCGGGCCCGAGGCGAGATCATGTCGGATCTCCGGCGGCCGGAGCGCGCCCTCCGCGATCTGGAACGGGTGCGCCCGCTCCAGCGGTCGTCCACCAGAGCCGCATACGCGCTGGCCCTGGCGCTGAGCGGAGACCTCCCCAACGCGATGCTCGCCATCCCGCCGATGGACACCGAGCAAGACGGTTCCACCCTGCTGCGCGCCGCCCGCGTCATGGAGGCCGCCGGGAACCGTTCCGAAGCGGGACGGCTGGCCCGCAGGGCCCGGCAGACCACGGCACAGCCCACGCTCCCGCCCCGGCTCGCCGCGGAAGCCGACCGCCTGAGCGAGCCGGAGCACGACCGCCGAGCCTGATCACCACATCCCGGCAATCTCACCGTCCCGTATTTGCCAATGCTTTACTCTCTGACAGTGCAGCCATCCTTACTCGCCGACCCGGGCGCGCGGAACAATATCGCCGAGGCCCAGGTGGTGGGGGATGGGGTAGTGACGGGCGGACAAAGAGTATGGTCGGCCTGGGTTCTCTTCACTAACCGGGACTTTCGGCGATCTTGGACGGGGTCGGCGCTGTCCATGCTGGGCACCCGGACGCTGACGGTGACCTACCCGCTGCTTTCCTACGCCCTCACGGGTACGTCAGCCTGGATGGGCTGGGTGGTGTTCGCGGCGACGGCTCCCGCGCTGCTCACCTATCTTCCGGCGGGAATGCTGATCGACCGGCTCAGTCCCCAGCGCGTGATGGCCTGGAGCGAGGCGGGACGGGGCCTGCTCCTGGCCTCGCTCTGCGTGGCCATGGTCCTCGGCCAGCCGCACATCTCCTTACTTCTGGCCGTCGCATTCGTTGAGGGCGGGCTGGCGGTCCTGTCCTCAGTTGCGGAGACCGCGCTCATCCCAGCGACGGCGCGGAAAGGGGAGACGGACACCGCCCTGGCCGTCCACGAAGCCACGGTACACACCCTGGCCCTGGCCGGGCGACCGCTCGGCGGCGTGCTCTACGGGCTGGGCATGCTCACCTCGTTCTTGACGAACGCCTTCTGTTTCCTGCTCGCCGCGGCCGCGCTGTTCCGGGTGCCGGCCGGCGAGCCGCCAGATCGAACACTGCGGCAGCCATTCGTCCGGGAGATCCGTACCGGTGTGGAGGAGGTGCTCAAGCATCGGTTTCTCTTTTCCGCGACCCTCCTGACGGCCCATATCAACCTGGTGATGCAGTCTCTCACCGTCGTCTTCATCGCCCACATGTCCACGACCGGACTCAGCCCGGCGGTCATGGGGATGTATCTCGCGGCGTCGGGAATCGGCGGCATCATGGGCGCCCTCATTTCGCCCAAGCGGCGAGACATCTCCAACAAGATCCAAGAAACGATCGACCGTAATTGGATCGCGGCGCTGGCCGAATGGGTCGGGCTCACCCAGAGCGGTCGTTCCACCCTGCTGGTCCAGATCTGGCTGTGCTCGGCCGGACTTACGCTGATCTTGTTCGCCGACCTGACACCGTGGGCTTTCGGGCTGGCGTTGCTCCTCAACGGTATGGGCGGCGCGCTGAGCAATGTGACGATTCGCACGGAGTTCAATAGCATTCCCGCCGATAGAACCGCGCGTGTTGTCAGCATTTCCCGGCTGGTGGCCTACGGCTCGATCGCATTGGGGCCCGTGGTGGCCACCCTGCTCTACGAGAGTGCGGGCCCACACGCCACGGTAATGATCCTGGCCCTCTTGATGGTGGCCTCGGCCCTGGCCATGACATTTACTCCCTCCTGGCGGCGATGTCTGTCTCCGAACTGGCAGCCCGTGGAGCCGTAGCGCCGATAATCTCCTGGCCATACCCCGCACACAGCCATCGTTTTTCCAGTGAAATTGGTATATGACGCGCTTGCTGTGGATATTGGCGGTTGTCGTCGGGATGGCGGGGACGGCAGAACCGGAGTTCCTGGACCAGGGCCCGCTTTCCATTCCGCTTGAGCGCCTGGTGCCCGGAAACAACTGGAAGATCACGCTCGTGAATCCGGGGGTCGCCACGGACGCGCACGTTCAGCTCTCCGGATCGATCGCGACCGCCCTGAGCGTCGAGGGCACCGGCCGGGTGTACCTCGCGGCGGGAGGCACCGCGACGATCGTGCTGGTGCCCGGTCCGAACCGGCAGGCGTCGACCGGCCAGCTGGTTCTGACCGCGCCAACCGGCATCGACCGGCGGCAGATCGCCGTGGTCGGCCCGTCATTCCTCGCGAGATACCGCGTCCTCCTCATGGGCGCCGCCGCCCTCCTGCTCCTGGCCGCGGGCGCGTTCTGGTGGCGGCGGCGCCGATCCCGCCAGGCGGTCGACGCGCCAGGAACCGGCGAGCAGGAGGGCCAGGAGGGCTTCACCCACAACGACGAGCCGTCAGCGAGCGATCTCCTCAACCGGGCTGAGTACGTCCAGGAGCTGGCGCAGCTGGCCGGGGCGGCGACTCCGCCGATGGTCATCGGCGTGTTCGGCGAGTGGGGCACGGGGAAGACCTCCCTGCTGATGCAGGTCAGGGAGCTGCTCCAGGAGCGGCACTCGCACTGCGCGCATGTGTGGTTCGATCCCTGGCCGCACCAGCACGACGTCAATCCCGTCCTGCCCCTGCTTCACACGATCGTCACCGATCTCGGGCTCGCCGGGCGGGCGGATGTCAGGCGGACGCTCCGGACGATTTCCGAAGTGCTCGGATCGCTGGTGCTGACGGCATCGCTCAAACTCACCGTGGGTGATGTGCGCAAGTTCACCGAGGCGTACGACGAGTCGAATTTCCGGGCCCGATCCGAGCGCACCAGGCTGGATCAGCATCTCAGTTCACTCATCGGGCAGGCCCTCGCCGCGAGCGGAAAGAAGCGGCTCATCGTGTTCATCGACGACCTGGACCGATGCGAAGCCGATCACATCACCTCGCTGCTCGAAGCCCTGAAAATCCACTTCAACCGCAACAACTGCGTCTTCTTCCTCGCAGTCGCCGAGGAACCTCTGATCGCCGCGGTTCGCGTCAAGTACGGAGACCAGGGAGTGGACAACTACCTGGACAAGATCGTCCAATTTCCGTTCTGGATGCCCCGGCTTTCCGACAGCGACTTCCACAGCTATGTCGACAAACTGCTACGGGACCCGATCAAACCAGCCGCGGACCTGCTCAAAATCGGACTCGCGCACAATCCTCGCGCCATCAAGCGGTTCATCAACGTGCTGATCCTGCAGGACAGAGTAGCGAGGGCGAGAGTCCTGGCGAACTATGACATATCCATACTGGCTGCGGTTCTCCTGATCCGAGACGGCGACCGCGAGTTCTATCGCCGGCTGGCAGACGACCCCACGCTGCTCAAGCGCATCGAGGAAGACCTCGAGACGGCCGAGAACGAGACCCTTCCGGACTGGGGGGTGCTCCCCCTGCGGATCGTCCGTTGCTTCCTCGACCGGCAGCGTGAGATTCCCACGGACGTGAGCCCGTACATCGATCTGGTGAAGGCTTCGCCGACGCTGCCGGCGGACTCGGAGATAACGTCCGCCGAGCAGGCCGTTCCCCGGCATGACCAGAGGAGTCGCAAGGAGTTCCTGGGCACCCGCTCGGTGCTCGCCGATCGGGTCAATCGGCAGGTCAAGCAGTTGGTGGAGGAGGACCGCGTGCTTGCCCCGCTCCTTTGCCTTCCTGGCGAGGACACCCCGCGTCCCCTGGCCGGGCTCGCAGAAATCATCGCGCTCTGGGACGAGAAGATGCTCCTGGCCGGTACGGCCGGCGTCGGCAAGACGGTCCTCGCCGCGCGAATAGCCCAGCACCTGCTGGAGCAGGCGACGAACCCCGATCAGCCGATACCCGTGTTCCTGCGGTTGCGTCTGCTACGGACCGATCGGACGGGATTCGAGCTGTCGTTGACGCACGCACTGGTGGGCGAGTACCGGATTCCGCTCTCCGAAGCGTTCGCCATGGTCACGCGTGGACGCCTGATCTACATACTCGACGGCTTGGACGAAGTGGAGGATTCCGACAGGCTCGTCGACACGTTACTGAGCTGGCAGAACCAGACCGGTGCAAAGATCATCATGACTGCCCGCGCCAAATCCACCCGAGATGCCCTGACGAGATATCCCTCATTCGACCTTGTGGTCGTGCACGGCATCGCGGCGGAGGAGGCCGAGCGCCGGTTGCGGAATGTGCTCGCGGAGCACGGCGTCGACCGCGAACGTCTGGCCCTGCCCGCTGAGGTCATCCATTCCCCGGAATTCCTGGCGACGTTGACCACGCGGACATCCTGGATCAGTGATCTGCCGACAGGTCCGGTCGATTTCATCAAATGGTATGCGGATTGGGCACGGTCGAAGTCCGCAACCGCCGAGTTCACCACCCCACAGATCTCGATGGTCCTTCAGGGACTCGCCAGGCATTTGCGCGTCAGCGGGGACGACATGTTCTCCAGCGAGGACCCGCTGGTCAGAAGCGTTTTCCGGCGTAACGGCGTCATCGGGGTGAAGGTGTCGTCCGCGATGACAACAATGATCGAGACCGGCCTCCTCCGCGAGGTCAGCCCAAAGCGATACCGCTTCGTCCACCCTCTGCTCGCGAAGGAGTTCGCGGGCACCTGACAGCGTTCCCGCTCTGCGGCTGTCAAGGCCTGATGTTCAGACCGCGCTGCGTCCGCCGTCCACGGCGAGGATGGTGCCCTGGGTGTAGCTGGACTCGTCGGAGGCGAGGTACGTGATCGCGGCGGCGATCTGTTCTGGCGATGCCACGTACCCGGCGGGTGCCTGTTCGGCGAGGTCGTCCGGGATGTCGCCGGACCGGTCCGCCATGGGGGTGCGGACCGGGCCTGGGGCGACCGCGTTGACCCGGACGCCCTTGCGGCCGTATTCGGCGGCCCAGTTTCGGGTGAGCTGGTTGAGCGCGGACTTGCCGGCGCCGTACGCGGCCGAGTCGGCTATGCCGATACTGCCCGAAATGCTGGTCACATTCACGACGGAGCCGCCGCCGCGTGCCGCCATGGCTGGGGCGATCTCGCTTACCAGGTAAAACGGCGCCTTCACGTCCGTGGCCATGATCGCGTCGAAGGACTCCTCCGGGAAGTCCTCGGTCGGGCCGAACGCGGCGACTCCGGCGTTGTTCACCAGGATGTCGATGGGGCCGACGGTCTCGGCCGCGCGGTGGGCCAGTTCCTTGGCGCTGGCGGCGTCGTGCAGGTCGGCCGGGATGAAGTCGGCTTCGCCGCCGTTGGCGCGGATGGCGTAGACGACGGCCATCCCGCGTTCCTTGTCCCGTCCCGCGACGGCGACGCGGGCCCCGTTCTCCGCCAGCATCAGCGCGGTGGCCCTGCCGATCCCACTCGTCGCACCCGTCACCAGTGCGTTCTTACCGGTCATGTCGTATGAAGCCATGATGTTCCCCCCTTTCCACGCTATTCGGCGACCTCAGGGCTGTCCAACGGCCGGAGCATGCGCATGCCGCCCGATGTCAGGTGAGCAGGGTGTGGGCCAGGCCGATGGCGGCGCCGCCGGCGATGTACCAGGCGCTGTTGAGCCTGGTCTTCCACAGCAGGCCCAGGGTGAGCAGGGCGATGGCCGCCGTCAGCGGGTCGATGATCGCGGTGAGGCCGAGCTGGTAGGACACTCCGGCCATCAGGGCGAGCGCGGCGGCGTTCACGCCGTCGAGCAGGGCGGAGGTCCACGCCGCCGAGCGCAGCTTGTCGGTGAGCTTGGTCAGCAGGCCGACGAACACGAATGACGGCAGGAAGATGGCGACCGTGGCCAAGAACGCGCCGATCGGTCCGGCGATCACGTAACCGAGGAAGGTCGCCGTGGTGAAGACCGGGCCGGGGGTGACCTGCCCGATGGACACCGCGTCGATGAGCTGCTGCTCGGTGATCCAGCCGAGCCGCTCGACGAAGTCGCCGCGCAGGAACGCCAGCAGCACGTAGCCACTGCCGTACAGCACAGCACCGATCTTCAGCATGGTCGTGAACAGCTGGACCAGCTGGCCGCCGGCGGGATCGCCGAACACGGGGGAACCGGCGAGCAGCGGGGCGGCGAGCATGCCGTGCGCCTGGTCGCGCGATGGGCGCGGCATCCGGGCGGCGGCCGCCAGCAGGGCCCCGCCGGCGAGCACGAGCAGCTCGTTGACGCCCAGCAGGTAGGCGACCAGAGCGGCGACGGCCAGGATGCCAAGCCAGATGTTCTTGACCGCGGTGCGCAGCAGACCGAGCAAAGCGTGCGCGATGATCGCAATGACCGCGGGGACTATGCCATACAAGATGCCTTCGACCGCGGGTGTGTGGCCGTAGGTCACGTACGCCCATGCCAGCCCGGTGACCATAAGCGCGGCCGGGAGGATGAAACACACTCCCGCGGCGATGAGGCCACGCCAGCGGGCCCGGTCGAAGCCCAGGTGAATGGCCAGTTCGGTGGAGTTGGGGCCGGGGATCAGGTTGGTGGCGCCCATCAGGTCGACGAAGCGCTGGTCAGTGACCCAGCCGCGACGCTGGACCAGCTCATGGCGCATCATCGCGGTGTGGGCGACAGGCCCGCCGAAGGCGATGGTCCCCAGCTTGAGGAACAGCAGCGCCACTTCACGCCACGACGCCTGGCCGGGAGGTGCGGGCGGTTCCTGACTCATGTGGGGGTTCTTTCCTTACGAGGACCGATATCGCCAGACGATATCAAGGCGCCCATGACAGGACGGTGAACACCGTACGACGATCAGGACTGCTTGGGGAGGACCTCTCGGGCCAGCTCAGCCAGCGCGGCCCGATCCTCGGCGAGCGCCGCATGCCCGGCCTCGGTGGCCCGATATACCCGCCGAACGCGACCATCAACGGTGCGCTGCTCGGAAATCAGCAGCCCGTCGGCTTCCAGCCGATGCAGCGTGGGATACAACGTCCCCGGGCTGATCGCATACCCATGCCGGGCCAGTTCCTCGGTCATCCAGGCACCGTGAATCTCCTGCTCGGCCGCATGATGCAGGATGTGCAGCCGAACCGCACCACGCAGAAACTCCCGCATCAGACCAGCCCTTCCCCACCCGAGCCGTCCACGGACCTGACCAAAGAGGTGACGAATCCGATATCGGCTTCCGATACTACCTGCGACCGTACCCCGCAGGCAGCGGTTAGCATCGTGGCCGCCGGGAGGCAATCGGCCGCTAAACCGACGAGCGACATCATTGAAGTGACAGAATCGGCTGAGATCACGAGGCAAAACGGGAGGTGAGCGTGGCGATCAATCGGTTCACGACACCGCTGTATGGCATCGCCGAAGCGGCGGGCTATCTCGCCGTGCCCCCGTCAACCTTCACCACGTGGGCCTTCGGTTACGAACGTCGTCTGCGTGACGGCCGAACCGTCCACGGCACCCCCGTGATCACGGCTGCACGACCGGACCGCCCCAACGAGGCGTCCGTGCCGTTCATCGGCCTAGCCGAAGGATACGCGCTGGCCGCCTTCCGGCAGGCGGGAGTGCCCCTCCAGCGGATCAGACCCGCCATCGACGCGCTCCAGCGCGAGCTCGGACTGGAGCACGCCCTGGCCAGCCGACGCCTCTTCACCGACGGCGCTGAAGTGCTCTACGACTACGCCGAGCACGTCGGCGACGAGTCCGCGCGAGAGCTGGTCGTCGTCCGCAATAGCCAGCTGGTGTTCTCCGAGATCGTGGCCAGCTATCTACGCCGGGTGGACTTCGCCGCAGACGGATACGCCCAGGTCATCACTTTGCCGCAATACCGGGTCGCCGACGTGCGCGTCGATGCCGATCACGCGTTCGGCCGCCCCCGCTTCGCCCGAGGCGGTGCCAAACTCGAAGACGTCATCGACCTGTTCCAAGCCGGCGAGCCGGTCGACGTCGTGGCCGAGGAGTACGGACTCAGCAGAGACGAAGTCGAGGACGCGCTCCGTGTCGCCACCCGAGCAGCAGCCTAAGTTCTTCGTCGACCGCAGTCTGGGACGAGTAGCTGTCCCAGGACTGCTCCGCGCTGCCGGTTGGGATCTGATCACCCTGGCCGAACACTACGGCGTACCCGAAGACGAAAAGGTCGAGGACACCCGCTGGATCGAGGACAGCGCCAAGCTCGGCTGGGCCGTACTGATGAAGGACAAACGCATCCGCTACCGGCAGGCCGAGATCGAAGCCGTCATCGAACACCAGGCCCGATGCTTTGTCATTACCCGCGGTGACCTCACTTCCGCCGCCTACGCCGAACGATTTGTGACCAACCAGAAAGCGATCTTCGCTGCCGCCGTCACGGCAGGCCCCTACATCTACGCCGTTCACGCCGATCGGCTCGAACGCCTATATCCCCCACGCGACCAGATGCCACCTGCTTAGAAGTGATCACCGAGCACGTGCCCTGATATCGCCCACTGCGAACGGGTATCGCCCTCGCTGGTCGGCGTGGATAGCGGGGTAGGCGAGGGGCAGGTCATTCTTCTGAGGGTGTAGGGGCGGTTCTTGGGCTCTTAGCACCACTGCGACCGCGAATGCCGCGGCCACGCAGGCGAACGATGTGACGGCTGTTGGGGTGCTGGTTAGGTCGGCGAGGGCGCCCATCGCCCGGCGCGGTCTGCCACGCGGCCTGGCGTGAGTCCCTGATCTTCCGCTAACCGAGGTCGGCGAGATCGTCCGGTGTGAGGTTGATGCGGTCGGCGCGCATGTTCTCCTCCAGGTGGGCGAGGGAGCCGGTGCCCGCGATGGCCAGTGTCACCGGTGAGATGGCCAGGAGCCACGCGAGCGCGATCTGCGCGGTTGTCGCGCCGTGGCGGGCCGCGACCTTCTCCAGCCTGGTGGCGTCGATCGGGCGAAAGCCGCCGCCCAGCGGGAAGAAGGGCGCGAACCCGATCCCCGCCTCCTCGCAGGTGGCCAGCAACGCGGCGTCGCCACGATCGTGCACGTGGAAGGCGTTCTGGACCGCAGCCACCGGGGCGATCGCGCGGGCCTCGGCGAGCTGGGCGGCGTCCACGTTGCTCATCCCGAGGTGCCGGATCAGTCCTTCTTCCCGGAGCTCCGCAAGCACCGCGAACCGGTCGGCGATCGAGACGCCACCAGGCCCGGACATCCCGCCGACGCGCAGGTAGACCAGGTCGAGGCGGTCCACGCCGAGATCGCGCAGGTTCCCCTCCACCAGCCCGCGAAGCTGCTCCGGGGCCGCCTCCTCGCTCGGCATACCGCCGGGGCCGAGCAGCGGCCCGACCTTGGTCGCGATCACCAGCTCCTCCAGGTACGGCGCGAGCGCCCGGCGGATCAGATCGTTGGCCCGTACCTCGCCCCGCAGGTAGAAGCCGGCCGTGTCGATATGGTTCACGCCCAGCTCCACCGCACGGCGGAGGACGGCGATGCCGGTCGCGGGATCGCGTACCGGCCCCTGGAAAGTGCCCGTGGGAAGGCGCATCGCGCCGAAGCCCAGCCTGTTGATCGTCAGGTCGCCACCGAGAAGGAATGTCATGGCCGCAGCCTGCCGACCGGCCAGGCATGAAAGCGACAGCGTGGCAGCTTGCTGCCAGACTGGCGGCATGGAGGTCGTTACGGTTCACGGTGACCAGGAGCTGATACTTCGGGCGGGCCACCTGTTCGAGGGTGTGCGTGACGAGTTCGTCTGCGCGGCTGTGGACCTGGACACCTGGTCGCGGCGACCGGCACCCAATCGCATCCTCACCGGCCTCGCCGTGCGAAAGCTGTTCACTCCGGCGGCGCTGATCGGCGAGCCGGACCGTCTGCATCTGCGCCAGATCGCGAGTAAGGGCGTGCGGGTGCGGATCAGCTCCAGCCCGCTGCCGCACGAGACGATCATCATTGACCGGCGGGTGATGATCCTGGCCGGTGAGGCCACGCCAACCGGCAGGCAGTACACCGTGACCACGGTGCCCACCCTGGTCGGCGGCGTGCACGCGCTGTTCGCGGCGGCCTGGGATGCGGCCACCGACCTGGACGCCTACTTCCGCGGTGAGATCCCGCACCTCGATCCCGCCGACCGCCCGGTCCTGCGCGCCCTCGCCGACGGGCTCACCGACCAAACCGCCGCCCGGCGGCTGGGCGTGTCGCTCCGCACCTACCGCAGACGCGTCGCCGACCTGATGACCAAGCTGGACGCCGACTCTCGCTTCCAGGCCGGGCACCGCGCGGGAGCGCTGGGCCTATGAGCTGTCGTCGTTTCCGGTGACGAGGGATCGTAGAAGGCGCACTGCCTGCTCCAGCGTTCGCCGGTCGTCGTCGGGAAGCCGTTCGAGCCGCGCGGCCAGGACGCCGACCCGCCGTGCCCGGCCGCGTTCCATCACAGCTCGGCCTTTCTCGGTCGCGTGAACGACCATGGCGCGTCCGTCGTGCGGATGCTGGCGCCGTACAGCCAGACCGGCGGCTTCCAGAGCCGCCACGATGCGGCTCATCGTCGGGCCCGCGACCCGCTCCGCTTTGGCCAGTTCCGAGACTGTACGCGGGCCGCCCAGCGCCACGACCGACAGCGCCGACAGCCTGGCGGGCGTGATGCCGAGCTCGGAGTCCACCTCCCGCACCTTGCGCAGCAGGTGTATCGCGGCCGAGTGCAGGTCGGTCGCGAGCCGTTCCACGTCGTGGTCCATGACGGCAATTTACATAGCCTTGCTACGCGTCTAATACCCAGAGCATTGCTACGTAGTTTGGCCGGCGGAGAGAGATGCGATGAACGGGCAGCCATCCACCCTCGGGCAGGTCGCGCAACGCGCCCACGATCTCGACCGGGCGACCACCTTTTACCGATCGCCACCTACGACCCTCCGGGCTTGGTCTTCTTCGACCTGGGCAACACCCGCCTGCTGATCGAGAAGGCCGCGCCGTCGGCACGCCTCTACCTGCGGGTGAGCGACATCCACGCCGAGACCGCCCGCCTCAAAACCCTGAACGTGGAGATCGTGGAGGAACCCCAATTGATCTTCTCCGATAGCACCGGCACCTTCGGATCCCCGGGCGCCGAGGTCTGGATCTCCGCCTTCACCGACTCCGAAGGCAACACCCTCTGCCTGATCACCTGACGTCCTGCGGAGGGGCGCCACCAACGCCGACCCGGCACGTGCAAACCGGCTCGATCTTCTAACGGGCACCGAGCCCCCGCTCGACGTCGCCGTTTGCAAGTGTGCGACAAGTGGCGCCTGGCAGGCTAAGCGGCGGATGTTCAGGGAAGGGGCCTATGTTCGGGATCGTTCGCCCATGCCGGCACGGAATGTGCGGTGGACTGTTCAAGCAGTGGATGGCGCATCTGTGCGGGCTCTGCCTGGCGCTCAGGGACGAGCACGGGCACGCCGCCCGGCTGGTGACCAACTACGACGGCCTGCTGGTGTCGGTGCTGACTGAGGCGCAGACGCCGGCCGCCGCCCCTCGGCGGCGCGCGGCGGCCTGCGCTCTGCGCGGGTTCAAGGGGGCCGACGTCGTCGAGGCCGAGGGGGTACGGCTGGCGGCGGCGGTCTCGCTGATCCTGGCCTCGGGCAAGCTCAGAGACCACATCGAGGACGGCGACGGCCTCTACGCCCGCCGGCTGGTGGCGGCCGGCGCGGGACGGTTGGCCGAACGCTGGTCGTCCGCCGGTTCCGGCACGGCCGCCGCGCTCCGGTTCGACCCGGCCCCGCTGCTGGCGGCGGTCCAGGAGCAGGCCCGGCTGGAGCGCCTGCCCGCTGCGGGCCTGCTCCAGCTCACCGCCCCCACCGAGGCCGCGGTCGCCGCCGCCTTCGGGCACACCGCGACGCTGGCCGGAAAACCGCGCAACCGGGAGGCGCTGGAGGAGGCCGGGCGATACTTCGGCCGCCTGGCGCACCTGCTGGACGCCGTCGAGGACCTGGCCCGCGACCGCGCGAATGGCGTCTACAACCCGCTCGCCGCCTCGGGCACGGATCTGGCGGCCGCGCGGCGGCACTGCGACGACGCCGTGCACGGATTGCGGCTCGCGGAGGCGGAACTGGACCTGGAGCGACGCCACCTGGTCCACGCGCTGCTGGTCAGGGAGACCGGCCGCGCCACCGCCCGGATCTTCGGGGAGGCCGAGCAGGAGAGCCCCGAGGCACCGCCGCGTGATCCTCGGCTGAAGCCGGACCCCGGCGGGCTGCTGTCGCTGCTGTGCCTGTCGGCGTCCTGCTGCACCTGCGGGCTGTACCGGCCACCGTGGGACGAGGACCGGTACAAATCGTGCGGCGACCGGTGCGACCCCGGTGGCTGCGACGCCTGCGGCCAGTGCTGCAACGCGTGCTCGGGTTGCTGCGACTGCTGCAGTTGCAGCTGCGACTGCTAGCGGGCCGGCATCGTCAGCTGCAGTTGGTGTAGCCGGGCTTGAGTTTGGTCCATCCGCAGGTGTCAATCTTCTTGCCGGTGGCGTTGCGGAGGGTCGCCGTGTCGCCGTCGTTGTTCCAGACATACTGCTTGCGATTCCAGTACACGGTGGTGGTCGTATCCGTCCCCTGGCCGGTACGGACAATCAGGCGTTTCCCGGCTCTCAGCGTGACCTGGCCGAAGATGTATTTGTAGCCGGTCTCATCGCGGAGAACCCAGTTCTCCAGGTCGATCACCTTGCGCGTGGTGTTTTTGATAATCACGTACTCGGCGTTGAGGCTGCTGTTGCTGCGGTAGTCCTTGCCCGGGCTGTCGTACCAAACCCGAATGAACTGGACGATCGGCGTGGCGGCGTGGGCCGGCTGCGCGGCGATGAGCGCGGACGCTGCGAGAGAAACCGCAAGCGAGGAGTAGGCGAGACGCAACGTGCTTCCCTTCAAGGGCAATATGGGGCGCTATTCAAGACGCCCCCCGCCTCGCGAAGGTTGACACGAATTGTCCGCATTACAATTAGTCAATACCGGCGTGAGCCCCTAACCGGACAACGAGCAGGTTTCCGCGCTCAAAGCAGCAGATCTGCATATCATCAACTATAAGCTTGAGATGCTAATAGATTATATGCCCGAGTCGATCAGTGACGCTCCGAAGCCCGGCGTCGTCTTGCCGTGATCCAGACGTGCGGGCAGGGGCGGTGGACGCATCGGATGTGATGCAGATCACATTCACTCGTCTTGAATTCGGTACCTAGGTACGGGCTTACGGTCGAAGTACGACGGACCGAAGGGCTGGAGCCTACTGATGTCGAATCTGATGCAGGACGGCGGTTGCGCCTGCTGCTCGTCGGCGGAGCCGCTGTCGATTAATGACCGGTTTGCCAATGCGGCGCGGCGGCTTGGTCTCGGTGCCGAGTTGGTCGGGGGTGGGGATCCGGCAGCTTCCGTTTTGGAAGGCGGATCGCGTGGTGAGCCGGCCATCGTGTGCACCCTGGAAGGTGCCGAGGCCATGCGTGAGCGGCTCAGCGAATGGGAGCAGGTGATCGGTGCGGCCACCGGACGGGAATCCGCCGATGGCGGGATCACCTTGACCTTCGCGCAGGACGGGCGGACGGCGGTGGAGTTGGCGCGGCTGGCCGTGGCCGAGTTCGAATGCTGCTCGTTCTTCACCTTCGCCCTGAGCGTCGGCCCGGCCGGGATGCGCTTCACGGTGACCGCCCCGGATGAGGCACACGATGTGGTCACCGCCTTGTTCGGCACGGCGACCTCATGACGTACGAGATCGAGCGGCGACTGCGCACCGGGCAGGTTGCCGAGCGGGCCGGAGTCAACGTCCAGACTTTGCGCTACTACGAACGTCGCGGGCTGATCGCGGAACCGCAGCGGAGCCCGGGCGGGCACCGGACCTACCCGCCCGACACGGTCACCCTGCTCGTGGTGATCAAAGCCGCGCAGCGGCTCGGGTTCACGCTCGATGAGGTGGCCGAGTTGCTGGAGACCGGCCGTCGCGGGCATCCCAGCGCCGACCTGCGCGAACGTGCCAAAGCCAAGCTGGCCGAGATCGAACGCAGGATCACCGACCTGGCAACCATCCGCGACGCGCTCAACCAGGTGGTGGCCGCCCGCTGCGACAGCCTCACCCACTGCACGTGCGCGGACTGCCCCCTGCCGTACGCCGAACTCGCCGAGGAACAGACCCGATGACGCGACACGACGATCGTCCAGCCACCCTCGCCGAACCGCGCGCATGCCATGGGCGGGTGAATAGCTCTCCCCCGAAAAGCAGCAAGATCGCCGCCGGTTTGGCCGCGCTGGCCTGCGCGGTGTGCTGCGCGCTTCCCTTCCTGATCGCCGCCGGGGTTCTCACCGGTGCCGGCGCGGCGATCGCGGAACAAGGGCTGCTGGCGGCCGCCGCTCTCCTGCTGGCCGCCGCCGGCGCGCTGTGGTGGGGCCGGGCAGCCCAAGCGAGCGAGTGCGGCTGCGGATGCTCGCCGGGAACATAGTCCTATGACGATCATTCGCTCGCTTGTCCTGTTCGCCCTGGCCGCGGTGTTCGAGATCGGTGGTGCGTGGCTGGTGTGGCAGGGCTGGCGCGAGAACCGCGGCCTGGCCTGGATCGTGGCCGGAATCCTGGCGCTGGGCGCGTATGGATTTGTGGCCACGTTCCAGCCCGACGCCCATTTCGGCCGCATCCTGGCTGCCTACGGCGGGGTTTTCGTGGCGGGTTCGCTGGTGTGGGGCATCGTGATGGACGGTTTCCGCCCCGACCGCTGGGATGTGATCGGCGCGGCGATCTGCCTGGTCGGCGTCGCCGTCATCATGTACGCCCCACGCGGCTGACCACGCGAAAGCGTACTTATCCACACTGAGGATTCCGCCATCCTCATTGTCTCCGTACCAGCACAAAGTTGCCCTACTCAGCGAGAAGGGCGTGGTGGAGATGGAGAACCCCCGGGCGGTATGGGCGGATGTCGCGAAGGGCGTCTGCATCCTGTTGGTCGTGCTCTGGCACGCGGTCACCAAGCACTACCTGCAAGTGGACTGGCAGGCCGGCGGGGCTATCCCGGCCATGTGGGGATTCTTCGGCGACCAGCTGATGACCCTGCGGATGCCGCTGTTCTTCACCATCTCCGGCATGTTCGCCGTCAGCGCCTTCCACCGCCCCTGGCGGGTGGTCGTACGCTCCCGTGTCGCCAAGTTCCTCTACCTGTACCTGGTCTGGATGCTCATCCACACCGCGATCCTGTGGTTCACCCCCAGCTTCGACACCCTCAGCGCCCGCAGCCTCGGCCAATTCGCCGAACAGCTCACGATCACCCCGCCCAACCTGTGGTACCTGTACGCGCTGGCCCTCTACTTCGTCGCCGCCAAGGCGCTCAAGCGGGTGCCGGTACCGATCCTGCTCGGCGCCGCCGCCCTGCTGGCCGTCGTGGCCGCCGCCGACCTGATCGCCACCCCCGGCAACCGCGGCTCACTGCTCCAGAACTTCGTGTTCTTCCTGCTCGGCCTGCACCTGCGCCCCCACATCGAGCGCCTGGCCCAGCACACCAACTGGCGCCGGGCCGGCGCGATAGGTGCGGTGTACGCGGTCGCGCTGCTGGCCATGGCCGCCACCGCCACCCAGCAAACCCCCACGATCTGGACAGCAGTCTCCCTGATCGCCACCGTCTTCGGCCTCAGCGCCGCCCCCCTGGTGGCCCGCTGGACCCACATCGGCGCGGCCCTGTCCTGGCTCGGCCGCCGCACGCTCCCGATCTACGTCATCCACATGCCGATCCTGGCCCTGCTGCACATGGCCGTGGCCGCCCCGCTCTCCCACGCGAGCCCGGCCGCACAGACCGTGCTCGCCGCCACATACCCGCTCATCGTGACAGCACTGCTCGTGGCGACCTGCCTGCTCATCGAGTACGGCCTGAAGGCGGCCCGGGCGACGTGGCTGTTCGACCTGCCCACCCGCCGCGCCCTCGTCGATTCCCGCAGGTAACCGCTCACGCGCCGGAGTGCACGTGGGCGGCCCAGAGGGAAGGATCGTCAGGGGCGTACTCCCGGGCGGCACGGACAGCGTGGTGGAGAGCGTGCGATGGTGTGCCTCCCTCGGTCAGGGTGGCGTAGAACGTGTCGGCGATGTCGAATGCGGCCCGGTCGTTGACCTTCCACAGGGTGCCGATCACGTGGGGATATCCGGCGAGCTGGAAAGCGGAGGCCAGATGGATGGCTTCGTCGACGAGTTCGGTGTTGCTGGTCAGGGCGGTCTCGCAAGCCGACAGGTACGCCAGCCGCGGCGACCGCAGCCGAACCGGTCCGAGCGAGGCGACGGTGAAGGGATCGCTCGCGTGATCGTGCAGGAGCAGCTTGCTCCGGGAGGGATTCGTGGCATCGCTGGTGCCGTGGCAGGCGAAGTGCGCGATCGAGCAGGCCGGCAGCTCATCGAGGACGTTGGCCTTGGTCGGCAGCTTGTCCGACTCGTTCTTTCGCCAAGGGCGGGTCGGCCCGGGGTGGGGTTCGCTGAGCACGACCGCGCCCGGGAGGCGCCTGCGGAGCATCTCGCGTTCCGCGGGCACCTGCCACAATCGCCCGGACTTGCCCGGGGTTGTGGGCATCGCGACGATCAGCGCCCGCGTCCCCGCGGATCTTCGCGCCTGCTCGCGGGCATAGCGCAGACCTCGTACGGTCGGCGTGTACGACGAGACGACCCGATCCAGAACGGAGTCGCCCTGGCGGCCCGCGGCATGTAACGGCAGCAGGCCGAGCAGCCCACCCGGCGCCCACCACAGCCGAGGCCAGGCACTGGAATCCCGACCCAGTCCGAGGACAGACAGGACAGGCCCGGCCACCACCTCCCAAAGCCACTCCAGCACCTGAAGCTGCCGCTCCTGGTCTTTATCGCTCAGGGCCTCGTGAAAGGTGTTGATCTGGCGGATCAAGATCTCGGGCGCGAGATCGGGAAGTTCATGCGCCACGACGCCGCCGGTGGTGACAATCAAGGCGTCGCTGCGATAAGTGCTGACATTCAGCACCGCCACCGGCCCGTACGCGGCCTCGGCGAGGATCTCCTCGGTGGACGGCGGGCTCATGAAACCCGCGAATCCGTCCAGCCGCCGGATCCTGGCGATGAGCGCGCTGAATTCCGCGGCCAGCGCGTGCCGGTCCCGCGTCGTGGCGCCGGGTGGCACGTCGGACGAGATGGTGATGGCGGTCGCGGGCGTCCGGTCCAGCAGGTCACGGAGTTCGGTGAACCGGGAGGCCAGGTCAGGGTGGCTTTCCCGGAGATCGCTGAGGTCGCTGCGGGTGTCCATCGCCTGGCTCAACAGGATCGTCCGGCCCTGCTCCAGAAGATGCAGGGCACGGCTCGCGCGTTCGGGGTTCCTGGTGTCGGCCAGCGTGAGAGCGGCGGCGTCGGCGGCCAGTCCGGCGAAGCCGCCGAGCGCGTACTGCTGGTTTTCTCGATCGAGTTGGCGTGGCGCCACCTCGGGTAGCAGGTGGACGGCGGTCTCCATGAGTTCCGCTGCCCGTGGTCCGATCCTGGCCGCGGATCGGGCCGCCTCGATCCGTACCGACGGGGCGGCTGAGGCGGTGCGCACGGCCTCGGCGTAGACGGAGAACACCGAGTCGCGGCGGTGTTCTGGCTGGCTCTGCAAGGCCCGGCCCAGGTTGATGAGCCGGGCCGCGCGTTCGGGATGGTCGGCGGGTGTGGCGTCGACCGCCTGCCTGAGCGTGGCGACAGCGGTAGCCAGGTCCGTACGGGCGGACGTGCGGCCGAACCGGATGAGCAGGGCGTTTCCCAGGCCGGCGAGAACGGCCGCGCGATCCTCGTGGTCAGCGGGGCTGACCTGGGCGGCCTCGGTGAGCCGGTCGATCGCGGTGTCGAGGTCCGCCTCCGCGCCAGGACGGCTGGAGCGGGTGAGCAACACGTTCCCCAGGTTGAACAACATCGCCGCGCGCTGGCCTGGATCGCCTCCGGACGTGGACTGCAGCAGCGCGCGCATGATCTCGTTCAGATCCGCCGGCAGTTCCGGCGGCGCAGCCTGAGCGAGGGCCAGCGCCTGATCGAGATGGCGGATCGCGTCGTCGAGATCCTCCCCACCACCGGAACGACCGAATCGGGCCAGCAGCGCATTCCCCAGGTTGTTGAGATATATCGGCAATTCGATGTCGTCAGGGATGTTCGTGGCTTCCGTGAGCAACTGGATCGCACTGTTGAGATCCGCGATGTCACCAATGCGCTCAAAGCGGCTCTGGAACGCGTTGGCGAGATCATTGAGATACTCGCCCCTGTCCTCGGCCAGGCTGGCGTGCAATGCTTCCCGTCCGGCCTCGATCGCGGCATTCAGATCCGCGAGTACGCCGGTCCGCTGAAACCGCGTCCGCAACGCCACCCCAAGCTCGGACAGCCACATCGCCCGCCATTCAAGGTCATCCGGCGTGACACGCAAAATACGCTGATAAAGCTGAATGCTGTGGGAGATGTCACGCCCGGGATCGTCGAGCGCCTGAGCGCGCCAGTTCATGGCGGCGAGATAGGCCCGCTCGGCCACGTCGGGCAGCAGGGGCGTGGGCAACTCGTCGTCACCAGCGACAAAACAGCGAATCAGCATCTCGACCGCCGCGTAACGCTCCCGATCATCGCCGCCCGCCTGATAGCGGTACCAGTGCAGCCAGCCGAGCAGCCGCCACGCCTCCAGATTGCCTTCGTCCGCGCGCACCAGATCGCCGAGCCGTACAGCCAGCTCCTCCAGCGACAGATCCCCCGCGGACTCGCCCACCAGCGCCGCGACCGCGGCAAACCATTCCGGATCCACGATTCCTATCATCGACCGATATGTCGTCAACCTGGGGTGGGACTTAGGGCGTGTCAGGGGTGGCTTTCACCGACGAGAGGAGACCGGGTGGACGCGGATTTCGTGGACTTCGTACGGCGCCGGGGTGACCACCATCTGAGAACGGCGGTCCTGCTCACCGGGGAATGGCACGCGGCCGAGGATCTGGTGCAGTCCAGCCTCGCCAAGTTGTACCAGGTGTGGCATCGGCTGGACACCGGCAACGAGCCCGACGCCTACCTGCGGCGCATCCTGGTCAACACCCACCGATCATGGTGGCGAGCCCGGTGGCGTCGGGAGATCCCGCGCGCTGAACTGCCCAATCTGCCCAGTTCCGGCGACCTGAGCGAGTCCCGCGCCGTGGCGGAGGACGTCCGGAACGCGCTGGCGAAACTCCCGGCCAGGCAGCGTACGGCGCTGGTCCTGCGTTTCTTCGTGGACCTGCCGGAACTGGAGGTCGCCGACCTGATGGGCTGCTCGGTGGGCTCGGTCAAATCCCACACGCACCGCGGTCTACAGGCGATGCGGCGGCTGATTTCGCCCGACATCGTGGTCAACCGAACCGAGGACGAAGGGAGTGCAGTCCGGTGAGAAACCCACACGAGGAGCCGTCCATGACCGAGAAAGAACTCCGCACCCTGCTCATCAGAGCCACCGAGGACCGCCCCCCGGGCATCGACCTCATGCCGGCGCTGAAGCCCAGGCGGATCCGAGTCCTGGTGCCGTCGATCGCCGCGATCGGCATTGCCGCCGCGATGACCGCGATCATGCTGGTAGTCCCCGGAAACCAGCCCTCGGCCCAGGCCCAGGTGGCCGCCGCGATCGAGAACACCAGCAAGGAGAGCTACCGCATCCACACCAACACCGGCACCAGAACCTTCGAAGGCGCCTTCGACCCCGTCAACCGGCTGGGCATCATCACCGAAGCCGGAGGCAGGTCCGAGACCCGCTTCATCGGCGACACGATGTACACCCGGCCCCAGGACGCCACCCTATGGAGCGTCTTTCCCCGCGACGAGGCAATGATCAAAGACGCCCCCGCGGCCACCATGCTGGTCAAACTCGCCCCCCTGGACCCCCAAGCCGCCCTGGAGAAACTCCGCCTGGCCACCGACGTCCGCGAGGACGGCCCCGCCTCCGGCCCCGACTGGACCGGCCAGCGCTTCGCGTTCTCCCTGAAGGACCAGAACTGGCCCGGCTACGACACCAAAGCCGAATCCAACGAAGCCTCAGGCACGGTAGAGGTGGACGACCAAGGCCGAGTCCGCCGCCTGGTCGTCACCTTCAGCGACAACGGCCAGCGCGTCGAAATGAACGTCGACACCTTCGGCACCCCGGTAACGGTCGCTCCCCCACCCACCGACCAAATCAACACAAAGACCGACACCGACCCAACCTTTAACCCCATGAAGCCAATCGACACCTCAGCCCCCAAGAGACCGTGACCCACACACCATGGGCCGGAGCGAACATCGCTCCGGCCCATGGCCTACAGGTTCAGGCCGCATGACGCAGCGGTTGGCGGTGGGACCAGGTGGCCCGGCGCCAGAGCCACTCGATCGGGCCCTGGCGGTAGCGGCGTAGCCAGAGGGTGGACCACAGCCACTGGACGGTGAGGATGGGGCCGGCGATGAGCAGCACCGTCGTCGCAGTCCAGGTGTGGGGCAGGTGCTGATCCTCCCACTCCGATCGATACTGCAGGCTGTCTTCGCACCACTGGGAAGGATGGCGCTCGCCAACTACCTGACCGCCACAATCCTCGTTCTGCTGATCAGTCCCTTCGTCGGCGGCGTGCCCGTATCAGCCCAAAGTAGGGTTCGCGCCGTCAGCGACGTCCTTTCGGCCGGTGTGGCGGATGCCGTACATCGCAGGGGCATCGTCAATCCAGCCGGCCAGGACGTAGGCGGGCGAGGCTCCGGTCTGTCAACCTCCGAACTCGATGACGAGCTCGCCCTCGCTCGCGTCCACGCGGATGATCGTCCCGGGTGGCACGTCCCCGGCGAGGAGTGCTCTGCCGATCCTGGTCTCGACCTCGCGGGCGATGAACCGGCGCAACGGCCGTGCTCCGTAGACGGGGTCGAACCCCTGGCGGGCGATGTCGCGGCGGGCCACTTCGGTGACCTCCAGGGTCAGGTCGCGGTCGGCGAGGCGCACCCGGACGTCGTCGAACATCAGGTCCACGATCTGCTCGATCTCGGCTTCCGTCAGCGGCTTGAACAGCACGATGTCGTCGACCCGGTTGAGGAACTCGGGCCGGAAGTGGGAGCGCAGTGCGGCCATCACCCGGTCGCGCCCTTCCGGCTTGAGCTCGCCGCCGGGCGTGACCCCGTCCAGCAGATATTGCGACCCGATGTTGGACGTCATGATGATCACCGTGTTGCGGAAGTCGACCGTGCGCCCCTGCGCGTCGGTCAGCCGCCCGTCGTCCAGGACCTGCAGGAGCGTGTTGAACACGTCCGCGTGCGCCTTCTCGACTTCGTCGAAAAGCACCACACTGTACGGCTTGCGCCGCACCGCCTCAGTGAGCTGACCACCCTCCTCATACCCGATATATCCGGGCGGTGCCCCGACCAGCCGGCTGACCGTATGCCGCTCCTGATATTCGCTCATGTCGATCCTGACCATGTTCTCCTCGGTGTCGAAGAGCGCCGCGGCCAGCGCCTTGGCCAGTTCGGTCTTGCCCACCCCGGTCGGCCCGAGGAAGATGAACGACCCGATCGGCCGCCGCGGGTCCTTGATTCCGGACCTGGCTCTGATCACCGCGTCGGCGACCAGCCGTACCGCCTCGTCCTGGCCGATCACCCGCTCGTGCAGAATCTCGTCCAGGCGCAGCAGCTTCTCCCGCTCGCCCTCCCGCAACCGGCTGACCGGGATTCCGGTCCACCGGGACACGATCGCCGAGATCTCGTCCTCGGTCACCACCTCGCGCAGCAGGCGATGCCCGGCCTGCTTGGCGGCCAGCCGCTCCTCCTCCGCCGCCAGCCGCCGCTGGAGCTCCGGCAGCCTGCCGTGGCGGAGTTCGGCCGCACCGGTGAGGTCGTAGTCGCGCTCGGCCTGCTCGGCCTGGCGGCGTACGTTCTCCATCTCCTGGCGCAGCTCCTGCACCTTGCGCAGCGTCTGCCGCTCGGCCTCCCACTGGGCGCGCATGGCGTCGGCTTCGGCCTTCAGATCGGCCAGTTCCCTGCGCAGCTCGGCCAGCGAGGCGTCATCCTTCTCCTTCGCCAGCGCCGCCTCCTCGATCTCCAGCCGCATCACCCGGCGGGTGAGCTCGTCCAGCTCGGCGGGCATGGAGTCGATCTCCGTACGGATCATCGCGCACGCCTCGTCGACCAGGTCGATAGCCTTGTCCGGCAGGAACCTGTCGGAGATGTAGCGGTGGCTGAGCACCACGGCCGACACCAGCGCGCTGTCCTGAATCTTCACGCCGTGGAAGACCTCCAGGCGTTCGCGCAGGCCGCGCAGGATCGACACGGCGTCCTCGACCGACGGTTCGTCCACCATGACGGGCTGGAAGCGGCGTTCCAGCGCGGCGTCCTTCTCCACGTGCTTGCGATATTCCACGATCGTGGTCGCGCCGATCATGTGCAGCTCGCCCCTGGCCAGCATCGGCTTGAGCATGTTGCCCGCGTCCATGGCACCTTCGGCCGCGCCCGCGCCGACCACCGTGTGCATCTCGTCAACGAACAGCAGGATCCGCCCCTCGGCCGCCTTGACCTCGTTGAGCACGGCCTTCAGGCGTTCCTCGAACTCGCCGCGATACTTGGCGCCCGCGACCAGGGAACCCATGTCGAGATTGAAGACGGTCTTGTCCCGGAGGCTCTCCGGCACGTCGCCACGGTTGATCCGCTGGGCCAATCCCTCCACGATGGCGGTCTTGCCGACCCCGGGGTCGCCGATCAGGACGGGGTTGTTCTTGGTCTTGCGGGACAGGATCTGGATGACGCGGCGGATCTCGGCGTCCCGGCCGATGACCGGGTCGAGGCGGCCCGCTTCGGCGTCGGCGACCAGGTCGCGGCCGTACTTCTGGAGGGCCTCGTAGGCCACTTCCGGCATCGCCGAGGTGACCCGCTGGTTGCCCCGGATCGAGGTGAGGGCCTTGAGGAAGTCGTCCCGGGTGAGCCCCAGCTGGGGCAGTTCGTCCAGCAGGGCGATCAGCAGGTGCTCCACCGAGACGTACTCGTCCTTGAGCCGCTTGGCCTCCTGTTCCGCGGTGTCGAACAGGCGGGACAGGCGCTGGGTGACGAACACCTGGCCGGGCGCGGCGCTGGGGCCGCTGACCCGGGGCCTGCGGGCCAGCTCGGCCTCCAGGCCGGTCCTCAGGCGGGGTACGTCCGCGCCCGCCTGGGCGAGCAGCCGGGAACCTAGCTCCTGGTCCAGCAGAGCCAGCAGCAGATGCTCGGCGTCGATCTCGGTGTGCCCGGAGCGCAGGGCTTTGGTCTGGGCGTCGTGCAGGGCCTCCTGGGATTTCTGGGTGAGCCGGTCAGCGTCCACGAGTAGCCTCCTCCAGTTCGGCGATGCGATCGAGCAGGTCCATGACCAGGGCGACCCCCGCGTAGTTGAGCGCGAAGCCCGCGCGCAGGCGCTGGATGCGGCCCACCCTCGCGACCTGGTCGGCGGGCAGCCAGACGGTGCCCGTCACATCGATCCAGGCGTCCAGCAGGTCCAGGGCGACCAGCCGCCGTACGACATCCGGATGCAGGCACACCACGCGGGCGAACGTGTCGAGGTCCAGCCGCCGGGGCCGGGCCAGAGCCAGCGTCATCGTCGCCTCCTGGGGTCGAAGTCGGAGGTGGCCGCGAGGCGTTCGAACAGCCGGCGCTCCTCGGCGGACAGGGTGGGCGGAACCATGATCCGCGTCTCGGCGTACAGGTCGCCGCCGGACAGGCCGCGGCCGCGCAGGCGCAGTTTGCGGCCGGACGACGTGCCCGGGGGGACCTGGACCTTCGCCTCGCCGCCGGGGGTGTCGAGGGCCACGCTCGCACCGAGCGCCGCCTCCCAGGGCGTGAGCGGGAGTCGTACATAAAGGTCGCGGCCCTTCACCTGGTAGCGCGGATGCGGGGCGATCCGGACGACCAGGAACAAGTCGCCGGGCTGCGCGCCACCGCTCGCTCGGCCGCCCTGACCGGCCAGCCTGATCCGCCGGCCGTCGGACACGCCAGGCGGGATGTTCACCTCCACCGACTTCCCGTCGATCTTCAAGGTACGGCGACCGCCGCGATACGCCTCCTCAACCGTCAGGGGAAGCTCGACCTCCTGGTCGGCGCCCGGCATCGGACCCCAGCGGCGGCCGAAGACGCCGCCGAACAGGTCGCCGAGATCGACGTCCGACACCCATTCGGGTTGCCGGGCCGCCGGGGTGTCGTACTCGCGGCGCCGCTCGGGATCCGACAGCACCTGGTAGGCCTCGGAGATGCGCTTGAACCGGTCCTCGGCCGCGGGATCCTTGTTGATGTCCGGGTGGTAGGTGCGGGCCAGCTTGCGGTAGGCGCGCTGGATCTCCTCCGGGGACGCGTCCCTGGACACCCCCAGGATCTCGTAGAAATCCATCACTCGCCCTTCGTGGCCACCACCACCGCGGCCGGCCTGAGCCGTCGGTCGAGAGCGCCGTAACCTGGCCTGACGACCTCGGCGACCGTGCCCGGCCTGGTCGTGGTGGCGGGCACGGTCCCGACCGCGTCGTGGCGCTCCGGGTCGAAGGGAGCGCCCTCGTCGTCCTGGCGCGGGTAGCCGAGGCGGTTCATCACCGCGAGAGCCTGCTCGTGTACGGCCCGGAGCCCGTCGAGCACAGCTTCCGGATCGGCCTTGGCGTGTTTCAGGGCCAGTTCCAGGTTGTCGAGCACGGGCAGCCATTCGGCGGTGGCCCTGGCGCGCTCCCGCTCGATCTCCTTGGCCATACGTTTGCGCAGGTTGTCCATGTCGGCCGCCGCCCGGAGCAGCCGTTCCTCCAGCTCGGCGACCTTCGGGTCAGGCTCGGCCCCCGAGGCGACCCCCGCCTTTGCGTTAGGCCCTGTGGCGGCCCCTGTGTCGGCCGGATGGTCGTCCCCAAGGCTCGGGGGCTTATTCGGGGGCGGTGAATTCGGCGTCGATGACGTCATCGCCGTCCTCCCCCTGTCCCGGCGTCCGCTGCTGCCCGGCCATGCTGCCGAGGCTGTGGTAGACCTGCTGCAACTCGCCCGTCAGCGAGCGAAGCCGATCCAGCGGCGCCTCCTCCTTGACGGCCTGCCGGGCATCGCTGACGAGCATGTCCGCCCGCGCCTTCTCATGGGTCGGGACCGCTCCGCCCAGCTCGCCCCGCCTGCGCTCGACCTGGTAGGCGGCCGAGTCGAGCTCGTTGCGCGCGTCGATCTGCTCGCGCAACCGGGCGTCCTCGCCCCGATGCTGCTCGGCGTCCTTCACCATGCGCTCGACCTCAGCCGGCTCCAGGTTGGAGCTCTCGCTGATCGTGATGCGCTGCTCGCCCCCGGTGTCCTTGTCCCTCGCGGAAACGCTCAGGATCCCGTTGGCGTCGATGTCGAAGGTGACCTCGACCTGCGGCACACCCCGGGGCGCCGGGCGGATGTTCTCCAGCCGGAACCGGCCGAGCACCCGGTTGTCGGCCGCCCGCTCGCGCTCTCCCTGGAGCACGACCACGTCCACCGCGCTCTGATTGTCCTCGGCCGTGCTGAAGACCTCGGTTCGCCGGGCCGGGATGGTGGTGTTGCGCTCGATCACCTTCGTCATCACGCCGCCGAGCGTCTCCAGGCCGAGCGACAGCGGGGTGACGTCGAGCAGCAGCACGTCGCTGACCTCGCCCTTGATGATGGACGCCTGGAGGGCGGCCCCGACCGCCACGACCTCGTCGGGGTTGACGGTCATGTTGGGGTCCATGCCTCCGGTGAGCCGCTTCACCAGGTTCTGCACGGCCGGGATCCGGGTCGAGCCGCCGACCAGGATGACCTCGTCGATGTCGTCGGCGGTGAGTTTGGCGTCGGCGATGGCCTGCCGTACCGGATCGATGCAGCGTTCGACCAGGTCGGCGGTGAGCTCGTCGAAGGTGGAGCGCATCAGGGTGGTGTTCAGGTGTTTGGGCCCGTTGGCGTCGGCGGTGACGAACGGCAGGCTGACCGACGTCTGGGTGACCGAGGAGAGCTCGACCTTGGCCTTCTCGGCGGCTTCGAACAGGCGCTGCAAGGCCTGCGGGTCGTTGCGGAGGTCGATGCCCTCCTGGCGCTGGAACTCCACCGCCAGGTGGTCGACGACCCTGCGGTCGAAGTCGTCGCCGCCGAGGTGGCCGTCGCCTGAGGTGGCCCGTACCTCGACGACGCCTTCGCCGATGGCCAGGATGCTCACGTCGAAGGTGCCGCCGCCCAGGTCGAAGACGAGCACGGTCTCGTTGGCCTTCTTGTCGACGCCGTAGGCGAGCGCGGCCGCCGTGGGCTCGTTGATGATCCTCAGCACCTCCAGACCGGCGATCTTGCCGGCGTCCTTGGTGGCCTGGCGCTGGGCGTCGTTGAAGTAGGCGGGCACCGTGATGACCGCCTCGGTGACCCGCTCGCCGAGGAACTTGCCCGCGTCGTCGGCGAGCTTGCGCAGCACCTGCGCGGAGATCTCCTCCGGCGCGTACAGCTTGCCGCGCACCTCGAACCGCACGGCCCCGTTCGGCCCTTCCACGACGTCGAAGGAGACCGCGTGCATCTCGGTGGTGACCTCGTCGTACTTGCGGCCGATGAAACGCTTGGAGGAATAGATGGTGCCCTTCGGGTTGAGGATGGCCTGGCGGCGGGCCAGCTGGCCGACCAGACGTTCTCCCTGTTCGGTGAAGGCCACCACCGACGGCGTGGTTCGCGCCCCCTCGGCGTTGGGGATCACCGTCGGCTGCCCGCCCTCCGTCGCGGCGATCACCGAATTCGTGGTGCCCAGATCAATGCCTACCGCCTTGGCCATCACTGCCCCCTCATCCATGGATCACCTTCCAGCGTGTCCGGCGGCACAGCGGTCCCACATCCTTAACCTGGGTAGCCACTCACCCGTCCACCTGGGGGATACACCGCGCTGACCTGGGTATTTGCCGGATTGGAGGGGGGATCGGACCATGCGGGGACGCCAGCGCGAATGGTCCGCCGTCGTCAAGCTGTTGGAGACCGGCGGAGCCACGCTGCTCCTGGAGGGCCAGGCGGGCATGGGCAAGACCCGGCTCCTCGCCGAAGCGGGAACCGCTGCCCGGGCACGCGGATGGTCCGTGGCCGCGAGCGCCGTCGAAGAACTCGGCCAGCTGATCCCGATGGCCCCGCTGTTCACGGCGATCGCCGAATCCCCCGACCTCACCGAGGGACCGGCCCGGCTGCTCGAACAACTCCGGTCCGCCATGGCGGCCAGAACGCCCCTGCTCGTCACCCTCGACGACCTGCAATGGGCCGACACGACGACGCTGATGGCCCTGCGCACCCTCCACGGACAGCTCTCCGAACTGCCCGTCACCTGGATCCTGGCCCGTACGGTGACCGAGGGCCACCACGACATCGACTCCCTGTTCGACATCCTCGAACGACACGGCGCCCGCCGGCTGACCCTCCCCCCGCTCCCGCCCACCGCCACCGCCGAACTGGCCGCCGACGTGCTGGCCGCGGACCCCGACCCCGACCTGCTGGCCCTGGCGGCCACCACGAACGGCAACCCCGCCCTCCTCGTCGACCTCCTGCGCGGCCTCCGCGACGAGAACTGCCTGGACATCACCGCCGGCTCCGCCCACCTCCTGTCCGCAGGCGTCCCCGAGCGCCTCCAAGCCTCGGTACGGCAACTCCTCCACCTCCTGACCCCCGAGGCCAGACACCTGGTGGAGACGGCGGCCGTGCTCGGCAGGTCCTTCCAGCTCGACGAGGTCGCCGAACTCCTGGGCTCGGCCCCGGCTCTCCTGCTTCCCCCGCTGGAGGAGGCGATCACCGCGGGCGTGCTCGTCTCGAACGCCGAAACCCTGGCCTTCCAGCACGAAGTGCTCTGGCGGGCCGTCGTCTCCGGCCTGCCTCCGGCTGTACGGCAGTCCCTGCGCCCATCGCACGACTCCGACGTCCTGGCCGCGCTCCGCCGAGGCGACCTGACGGGCGCGGCGGCCGCCTGCGCGGCCCTGCCCCATGACGCCACCGAGGCCCGGATCCGCTCCGAGTTCCTGACGGCCCAGGTCATCGAGGCTCGCGACGGCGCCGGACCCGCGATGGCGCTGGTACGGCACATCTACACGGAACCGGCCGCCACCCGTCGGCTGCTCGCCACCGAGCCGATCGCCGCCGCCTGGCTGGTCCGGCTGGCCCTCGCCGTCGGGCAGCGCTCGCTCGCCGAACGTATCGCCGAACTCGGCTCCCCGGAATCACCCGCCGCAGCACACGCCCGCGGGCTGCTCTCCTCCGATTCCACAGCGTTGGCCCAGGCCGCGCGGAACGCCACCGACCCCTGGTGCCGCGCGTCGGCGACCGAGGACCTGGGCGTGCTCCTGTCCAGAACAGGCGAAAGATCGGACGCGCTCCGCAGCCTCGATGAGGCCCTCTCCGGCTACGGCGACTGCGGCGCGACCCGCGACGAGGCCCGAGTTCGTCGCCGGATGCGCCGCATGGGCGTACGCCACCGGCACTGGACCAACGGGGAACATCCGCCTTCTGGCTGGGACAGCCTCACGGCCACCGAACTCCGGGTGTCCCTCCTGGTCGCGCAAGGCTGGACGAATCGCCAGGTGGCCGAGCAGATGTTCATCAGCGTGCACACGGTCGCCTTCCACCTCCGCCAGGTCTTCCGCAAACTGGAGATCGGCTCCCGCGTCGCCCTCGCCCGCCTCGCGGCCGAACGCGAGTCCAACGACTAGAGCCACCCCCGCTGTACGGCACGAGCCCCCGCCTGAAACCGGCTCCGCGCCCCCAACCGGGTCATGAGGGACGACATCGACCGCCGAACCGTACGCAACGAGAGCCCCAGCCGCCGCGCGGCCCTCTCATCGGTCTGCCCCTCCAGCAACATCCGCAGCAACTCGTGTGGGCATCGCCGCCTTCTACGAGGCGAGAGCCCCACTCGGAAACGCCTTCCACGACACCATCTGGCTCCTGGTGGCCCTGTCGCTGGCCAGCCTCGCCCTGACGCCCTTCCTCGGACGCACCGTCGCGTCAACATCCTGACCCTGGTGGGCAGGCCCGGGTCCCAGGCCTGCCCCTGGATCAGCCCCGCGTCTCAACCCAAACGCTGATGGTCGTGTGCGCGCTGATGTTGGCGAAGGACGTGCTACCGGCCGGCACCCAGGGCCCCTCGATCGGGATTAGCCCGACCTCCGGCAGGAAGTGCCGCTGAAGAACCCTGATCCGGTGCTCGCCGGTCCCGGTGGCGCAGAAGCTGGAAGCCCACCTTTGCTGCGTGTTGAGCTGGTAGCTGCAGTCCGTGGGCGCGGCGAGCGCGCTCGACGCAGTACTCACGACCAGGGCGGCCGCCAGCACCGCGGTGGCGGAGGCGGCGACGATCTTTTTTCTCGTACCCATGCGTCACTCCTGAAGGGATGGGGGGTGCAACACGCGAGTTCGTCGGCAGATCCCGCCAGCTCAACGAACAGGCAGGCTTTCCTTAGGAAAGTTTCTTAATAGAAACTACGACACCCTGCGGACTCCGTCAATCGAGCTACCTTCGGCACATGCGCGGCCAGACCAAGGCGTAGCCGGCAATCAGTGCGGCGACACGGCCATCACGGTCGAGTGCGAAGGAGACATCGGGTCTGACCAAAGGTTGACCCAGGTGGATGACGGTCTCGAGTGACTAAGCTCCGGGGTCCTTTGTCGCGAGGATGCCAAGGTTGGGCCACCAGAGGCGGGGGAAGGAGCGTTTCTCCCCGGTGAACTCCTGGCCCGGGTTGAGGTCAGTGGTCTTCTCGGGGCTGTCGCCCCGGAGGGAGCGGACACGTTTGTGCAGGCCGCCACGCGGGAGCACCTGGAAGGGCGTTAACAGGGCGTGGAGTTTTTCGTCGGCCAGCAGCACCGCCTCCTGATCCAGAGTGACGGCCACGACGTCCACTCCCTCGTTGAGGCGGTAGTAGTAGAGGGCGCCCTCGGCGACGTCGAGAACGGTTCGGACGAGGTCAGGATCTCCCGGACCCGATATGGGATCGATATCCCGTCAACCAGGCACAACTCAATGTATGTTGCGATCTCACCCAACTGCCTTCGCCAAGGAAACCGAGATGGATGGCGAGGCGTTCTTCCAGCTCTTCGAGGTTGAGAACGTCGTTCAGGTCGAGGACGTGCGGGCTTACACCGGACGGGTCGCGACGCCAGCACTCGCCCGCGACGGCAGTCCTCGTCCGACTGGGCCGCCAGGTTCTGGCCTCGTTGCCTCGACCATGCAGTAGCCGCTCGTGTACGCCGACGCCGCGGTCCTTCCGTCGCGGCGTCGCAACCGGCGCAGGCGTGGTCCGATGCACCGCTGCGCGTCGACCGCAAGGCCCAGTCATTGTTTCCATCAATTATTCGCATCGAAACGGATTGTTTGCCCCGGGAGGTTATTGCGCTTTAGTTTTGCGTGACCAATGGTCCGATGTCGAACGCCGCGAGTCAGTCCCTCGAGCGGGCGGCGTTGCGCGACCGCGGCACCGCTTCGTCCAGAGGAGAAGTAATGCTTGGTCGCATGTGCTACTCCGTAGGGGCCCTCTTACGACCGAGTCGAAAGCATTCGGCGCCCCCGACGCTGGATCAGCACGGAGCTGCCCTGTCCCGTGAGTTCGGAGGGCATCGATGAGTCGCCAACTCCTTCCGACGCCTGGGAACCAGGCGGCACGCCAACCAAGTCGACACAGCGGCGGGAGCACTATGCGGCAGTACGTCGGCCAGAACATGACAATCGACAAGGATGTCCCCATCCCGTTGCGCGACGGCAGTTTCGTGATGGCGAACGTCTTCCGCCCGCCGGGCGACGGGCCGTGGCCGGTCATCATGAACTACGGACCGTACGGGAAGGACGTGCACTTCAGCGAGTTCATGCCGGCGGTATGGGCGACGCTGCAGGACAACCACCCAGAGATCACGTCGCGGTCCAGCCTCACGCACCTGACCTTCGAGACGCCCGACCCCGAGATCTGGACGACGTTCGGCTATGCGCTGGTCCGAGTCGACTCTCGGGGGGCCGGTAAGTCGCCAGGCCTGCTGCACCCGAACTCGCCGGACGAGTTTCAAGACGCCTATGAGGCTGTGGAATGGGCGGCAGCGGCTCCGTGGTCCAACGGCAAGGTAGGGCTGCTCGGCATCTCCTACTACGCCTCGGGGCAGTGGATGATCGCCCAGCTCCGGCCCCCGGGCCTCGCGGCGCTGCAACCGTGGCAGGGCACGTGCGACTTCTATCGTGACCGCACCCGCCAGGGCGGGATCTTCAGCAGCGGCTTTGTCGACATGTGGTGGAACCGGTGCGTCGTCGAGAACCAGCACGGGTCCGCATCATCGAGGTTCACCGACTACTTCACGGGCGAGCGCAACACGGGCCCGGCACTGGCCGCGGAGGAGTTGGCCGCCAACCGTCCTGACTACATCCAGGACATCCTCGACCATCCGCTGGAGGACGACTGGTACAAGGCCCGCAGCGCCGACCTCGAGCAGATCGAGGTCCCCGCCCTGGTCGTCGCGAACTGGGGAGGCCTGCAGGTCCACCTGCGCGGCACGCTCCTGGGGTTCGAGGGCATCAGCTCAACGGAGAAGTGGCTCAGGGTCCAGCGGGGCTCGTACTTCATGACCTTCTACCATCCAGACAACGTCGACATCCAGCGACGCTTCTTCGATCGCTACCTCAAGGACCAGACCGACGCCTGGACCGGCGAGCCGGTCGTGAAGGTCGACGTCCGCAGCATGGACGACGGCGTGGCCCGGTCGCTCACCGCGACCGCCTGGCCGCTCCCCGACTGCGTGGAGCAGCGCTTCCACCTGGACGCCGGGGCAGGCGCCCTCTCGACAGAGCCTCCCTCGACCCGACGCCAGGTCAGCTTCGAAGCCCGGAAAGGGGCGGCCGTCTTCTCGACCGGCCCGCTGCGACAGGACCTGACCTTCGCGGGCCCGATCCTCCTGCGACTCCGGCTCGCGAGTACGACCAGCGAAGCCGATGTCTTCGCCACCCTGCAGGCCTTCAACGCCGACGGATCGGAGGCCGGCTTCGAGGACTCGACGTTGGCGCCGTCGCCGGTTTCCCAGGGCTGGCTACGGGCCAGTCATCGTTCGGTCGATCCGTCACGGTCGGGCTTCCTGCGTCCCTTCCACGACCACCACAGGCACCAGCCCCTCGTACCCGGAGATGCCTACGACCTCGAGGTTGAGCTGTGGCCAGGCAGCCTGTCATTACCGCGCGGAGCGGAGCTGCGGCTCACCATCTCGGGGCTGGATTTCCAGTCCTCGGGCGAGGGCCTGGCGAACATGGGGCACGATCATCCGTGCGATCGACCGGAGCCCGAGTTCGCCGGCACGCACACGATCTCGACAGGTCCAGACGTCCCGGCGTACCTGGCCCTTCCCCGCTTGGAGCAGCAGTCGTGAGCCAGTCTCTACCGCGATCCCGCAGAGTCCTGTTCGTTCCGAGAGCCGACGGCCCCCCGAGGCTGGTCGACTCACGCCTGTCACTGGGATTCGACATTGTTCCGACGGTCTACTGCGAGGAGCTGTGGGAGTCGCCCAGCGTGGGCGATCTCACGTCCGCGGTCGATCGTGCTCCCACGACGGTGGCCTTTCCTCAGCCGGGTCAGGTGATCGCGCGACTGCTGGAGTTCCGGCCCGCATCCGCTGACGAGGTCGCGTCGGAGCAGGCCGCCGTCGAGGACCTCATGGCCGACTCCGGAGCGACGCGCGGTGATCTGCACCGCACGCAGACCTCCGACTTCTTCTCGGTCGTCGCCGGTGAGGTGACCCTGAAGGCGGACGGCGAGGAGGTACAGCTGTCCGAAGGCGATTTCGCGATCTGCCTGGGTGCGATGCATGGATGGAGCTGCCACACGTCCAGCAGCGCACGCGTCTTCGCCGTCCTCACCGGCGCTCGAGATTACGGTGATACCGATTCTGTCGACATCGAGTTCGCGGGGTCCCCTCCGGCCGGTCGATCACGGACTGCCCGTCGAGTCGTGCTCGGTCACGACTCGACAGGCACCGCACGAATCCTCGACGACCGCGCCGTCGCCCTGTCCAGCCGGCTGTGGGACACCGACGGGCCGGTTCCGACCAACCGCGTGACGCGTGACAGGTGGGCACCGAGCACCACCGAATCGGGCGCGCTCAGCCGCGCTCAGGGCTTCGAAGTCGTAGCGGTGAACGGTGCCGGTTCGGAGCGCGTGAGCGGCCGGAACCATACATTGATCGGCATCGTCATCCGAGGGAAGGTCACACTGACAGTCGATCGGTGCGCCGAAGAGGCCGCCCTGGCCTGCGGAGATATGTTCGTCTTGAACGGCTTCGACGCGACCTTCTCATGCCCGTCCGACAAGCCAGCGCTGGTGAGCTTTGTCAGTCTTTCCGGTCAGCGCTAGCGCCCGGCTGAGCCCTCGACAGGATCGTGACGGGTGACGCCACACGTAACGCGACCGGTCGACCCGGTCGTGGCCGACCGCCACCCCACCAAGGGCCGCCGGCTCAGTTTCGCCGAACTCCGGGATCTCGTCCTCGACACCGGGTCATGGCAGTCGTGGGACTCGCCGGTGGAACGCGGCGATATCGAGGCGCAGTACGCCGAGACGCTAAGGCGAGCTCGGGAGAGCAGCCGACATGACGAGTCGGTCGTGACCGGAGAGGCACGGCTGCGCGGCCGCCGCGTCGCGGTGATCGCCGGTGACGTCAGCTTCCTCGCCGGCTCGGTCGGCGTCGCGGCTGCGAAGCGGGTTATGGCAGCCGTCGAGCGCGCGACCGCCCAACGCCTGCCCCTGCTCGGCGCACCGGTGTCCGGTGGCACCCGCATGCAGGAAGGGACGCTCGCGTTCGTCCAGATGGTCGGCATCGCCGCTGCCATCGCCCAGCACAAGGCAGCGGGGCTCCCCTACCTGGTCTATCTGCGCAGTCCCACTTTCGGGGGAGTGCTCGCGTCATGGGGCTCGCTCGGCCACATCACGGTGGGCGAGCCGCACGCTGCCATCGGGTTCCTGGGGCCTCGTGTGTACATGGCGCTTCATGGGGAGCCGTTTCCCGCGGGAGTTCAGACCGCGGAACACATGGTCCGACACGGACTGCTCGACGGCGTTGTACCGCCCGAGCACATCGCGGAGTTGGCCGACCGGACGCTGCGGGTGTTGACCGCGCCGCGGCCTCAGCACCCTTCGCACCGGTTCGTCCCGGTGGAGAACGGACCGCCGGACGACGAGGTCGATGGTGAGGCGGTCGAGAGCAAGTCCGCCTGGGACGTCGTCGCGTCGTCTCGTCGCTCGGACCGACCCGGGATCCGACGCCTGTTGCGTGCCTCCGCGACGGACGTCGTGCCGCTGTCGGGCAGCGGCATCGGCGAACGGGAGCCAGGTCTGGTGCTCGCGCTGGCTCGATTCAGCGGTACGTCCTGCGTCGTGCTGGGCCAGGACCGGGGTGCGCAGCATCGCATCGGACCTTTCGGGCCGGCCATGCTCCGTGAGGCCCGCCGTGGCATCCGCCTCTCGCACGATCTGGGACTGCCCTTGGTGACCGCCATCGACACGCCAGGCGCCTCTCTGTCCGCTCGCGCCGAGGAGGGTGGGCTGGCTGCGGAGATCGCCCGCTGCTTGCACGACCTGGTCACGCTCAGATCACCGTCGCTTGCCGTGCTCCTGGGTCCGGGCGCGGGTGGCGGGGCACTGGCCTTCCTGCCCGCGGATCGGGTGATAGCCGCTGCCAACGGGTGGCTTGCGCCGTTGCCGCCCGAAGGCGCCTCGGCGATCGTCCACCGCGACCTCGACCATGCGCCCACGATGGCCCAGGAGCAAGGGATCCGGGCCATCGACCTATGGCGTGCCGGCATCGTCGACCGGATCGTGCCCGAGCGGCCCGACGCGGCGGACGAGCCAGACGACTTCTGTCGAAGGCTCGGCCGGGCGATCGGCGAAGAGCTGACCGCTCTCCGCCGCCGCCCTGACGACGAACGACACGAAAGCAGATGGCGCCGCTACCGCGAACTTGGCGACGCCTAGTGGCTCAGCACGGAACTTTGGCCCGGTAATTCGCCTGCCACTGGAGTTGACGGCAGCGGGTCACTGGCCGACATCAGATGGGCGGAGCGATGAATACGCCCTTGTCGGGGTCGTTGAACTGCCGCGAAGCGACGATTTCGTTCATCGGGTTCGCTGTCCCCCACTGGTCGGCAACGTCTTCACTCGTTGCGTCGAAGACTGTCGGATGCCACGTGTCCTCATCGACCAGTTCCAGCTCTGTGGTGTACTCCACCGTGTTGCCAACGGGGTCGAGGAAGTAACTGAAGGTGTTGTCCCCCGCCTTGTGCCGGCCCGGGCCCCAGACTTTCTCGACGCCATTGCGCAGCATGCGTCCGGTGCCGCGCATGTACTCGTCGATCCCTCGCATCTCGAAGGAGGCGTGGTGGAACGAGACATGGGGTCCTCGGGAGACGGCGAAACTGTGGTGCCACTCGTTGCAGCGCAGGAACCACATGAGCTCGCCCATGTGCGGCAACGCCAAGGAGTCTGTCAGCCGGAATCCGAGGTGCCTGACATACCAGGCGACAGTGGCCTCGGGCGTGGGAGAGTTGACCACGAAGTGCGACAGGCGCACGGGGATGGACTCCCGCTCCTCGATTCTGCGATGGACCCGGACTCCGACGTCGGCCGACACTTCCACTACCCGACCATCGCAGTCGAAGAATCGAACCCCGTATCCGCCACCGGGTGTATCGAGTGCGCGAGGCTCATGGACGAGCGTGACGCCGTCCTTCACCAGACGGGACGTCAGCTCGTCGACGTCCGCCGACGTTGCCGCACCGAACGCCACCAGGTCCAACCGTTTGAGGTCGTCGCGGCGCAGACGCATGATGTACTGCTCGGGTGAACCCTCCGCCGCAAGGAAGTGGACTCCCGAGTCCCTGGCGACATCCGTCAGTCCCCATAGGTTCCGGTAGAAGTCCGCCTGCCGGTCCAGGTCGGGCATGGCGATGTCGACATGGCGCAGATGAGTGATGAGGTGTTTGGTCACAGCTGGTTCCCCTCCGCGGCCGAGGGGAAAAGGTATCCACTCAGCCACTGTGCGATGACGTCTTGAATGGTCTTCATGTCGGCTCCCATGTGACCGCCCGGATAGAGCCGGGCGGTCTTGGGGTCGCCGTACTCAAGCGCGAGCGTGATGTCCGCTGACGCGTTCTGCAGATCGTCCTTGCCGTTCACCAACAGAAGTGGGCAGGACGGTCCGTCCATCAAGCCCTGATCGAGGAGGGAGAGCTCGGGGCAGCGAGCCACATAGTCCTCGAACGTCGAGCCTCCGAAGATCCGGGCCCGCGCCGCCATCAGATCCATGAGGTACGACGACGCGTTCCGGGATTGTTCCTGCCACGTGCGCTGGAACGTGAGATGAATGCCGCCACCCCAGTTCACCGCGGCGACGAGGCGGTCACGATGCGTGTACGCCAGCTTGGTGGCCCAGTAGCCGCCGAACGACCCGCCCAGCACCGCCACGCGGCTGTCGTCCAGCTCGCTCCCCGCGATCCAGTTGAAGATCGGATCCCACAGTCGCTCCGCGTCCTTTCCGGCCGGCACGGGAGCTTCGCCGACGCCGGGCATGTCGATGAGAACAGTGGCGATGCCACGCCGCAGGTACCGTTTGCAGCTGACGAGTGTCTCCTCTTTCCAGGAGTCGATACCCGCCCAGGTGATGAGCACGGGAGGGTTCGCGACGCCCTCGGGCCTGGCGACGTAGAAGGCGACCGACCGGCCTTCACCCGGCCGACCGTGAAAGGGGACTTCCACCCGCTGCACGGGCGGATCATCCAGGGCGACAGCCCGCAGGAAGTACGCACGCGCCTTGTCGTAGGCCGCAGCCTTCGCGGGATGATTCGGAACCGGGTAACGACCCAGGAAGGCGAACTGATACGCCTGCCACCACGCGTCGCGTGCCGCCGAACGGTCTCCTCGGGCCTCGGCGGCTTCCGCCGCGGTCACAAACGTTGATGCCCCTCGCAGCCAGGTACCGCTCCACGACGCAGGATCGATGTCCGTCAGTTCATCGATGGCTCGCGCCGCGGCCTCCTTGTCGATGAGGCCCATCGGGTGTCGTGCGGCATCGAGATGACGCCGGAGCCAGGTCCGCGCGCCCTCGATCGTCTGGCTCTCCGGTCCCGCCATGCCCGCCTACCTTCTTTGGACGATCGTGCGATCCGATCAATGGATACTTGGCTCATCAATCGATCCGGTCGATTAATGTCGCGAGCATGAGTGAACACCCTGTCGATCTCCGACGGATCGATCTCAACTTGCTGGTTGCCTTCGAGGCGCTCGTTACGGAACGCAGCGTCACGCGAGCAGCGTGGCGACTGGGAGTCGGTCAGTCGGCGATGAGCTCGACGCTGAGCCGGTTGCGCAAGTTGCTTCGTGACGATGTGCTGGTGCGTGAGGGTCGCGGACTGGTCGCGACCCCGATGTCGGAGTCGTTGCTGGAGCCGGTGCGGGGCGTCCTGGTCGACATCGAGCAGATCCTGGCAGGACGGCACGACTTCAATCCCGCGACGGACGCGAGGACCTTCAGGCTGCTCGTGACGAACTACCACCTGACGTACTCGTTCCTGCGTCCACTGCTGGCCCGCTTGGAGGCGGAGGCACCCCGCGTGCGCCTGCACATCGAGCCGCCCGCTGACGATTTCGCCGGGCGCCTGCATCGTCACGAGGTCGACCTTCTGATCACTCCCCGAGAGGCCTACCCCGAGCATCACGCCATGCCGCACCGGGTTCTTTTCAGCGATCGGTATGTCGTCGCCGTTGACCGTGACCACCCGGAGATCCACGACGAGATCACGTACGAGCAGTTCTGTACCCTGCCCTACCTGGCGACGTGGTCGGGCCGGCACCGATCCTTCTTCGAACTGCAGTTGGACCTCATGGGAGTGCCCCGCAACCTCGAGCTCACGACCGAGTTCGGCATCGCCCCATTCCTTCTTCAAGGCACCAGGCTGATCACCGTCCTCCAGGAACGACTCGCTCGTAAACTGGTGGAGCAGCTCAATCTGAAGCTGCTCGAGCCGCCGATCGCGAACCTGCACGTGCTGACGGAAACGATGGTGTGGTCCGAGCGGACCGATCGTGATCCCGCGCATCGTTGGTTGCGCCAGCAGCTGGTGAACCTGGCCGCGGAGATCACCGGCGAGGCGTGAGGCCAGGCCCGGCACCTCAGACCCCGATTCCGCCGGTTGCTCCGGGACCGCTGAGGACGGCCCGGTTCAGCGCGCCCTGCTCGAGCAGCACCGTCTGCCCCGTCACCACGGCGTTGCGGCGTGACGCCAGGTAGGCGTAGATCGGGGCATAGTCCAGCGGGGTCGGAAGCTCGCTCATCAGCGTGAGCTTGCGGAATGTGTTGAGCATGGCGTCCTTCGGGATGTCGGACTGCTTGAAACCCTCGAGTCCAAGGCTCCTGGGGCCTTGGAGTTGGCTGTCCGCGATAGCGCCCGGTGCCACACCGTTGACGCGGACCCGCGGCGAGAACTCGAACGCGAGTTGCCGTACGGCACTGACCACCGCACCCTTCGTCGCGGTGTACATCAACCCGCCGCCGTCGGCGGCATAGGCGGCCACGGACGCAGTGAGCACGATGGAGCCGTTGCTCTCCTCGAGGAGCTCCAGGAAGACCTTGCACGCCAGGATGTAGCCGAGAACATTGACGTGGAACAACTCGTCGAAGAGGGACGGGACACGTTCGATCGCCACGTCGCGAAGCGGGACCTGTCCGTCGAAGATGCCTTGCGACCCGATGAGTGAGTCGAGCCTGCCCCAGCGCTCGACAACGGCCTGCCGACACGCGAGGAGGTCTTCGGGGCTGGTGACGTCGCCGCGGAACAGCAGCACGTCGTCACCGAACTCGCCCTTCAGGGCAACGATCTTGGCCTCCGAGATCTCGAAAATGGCCACCCGCGCGCCCTCGCTCACACAATGGCGGGCGATCCCGAGTCCAAGACCAGACCCGCCACCGAGAATGAGGACAACGTCCCCGTCGAACATCTGCATTGACTTCCTTCTCTCTTTCTGACCTTGTGACGACCTGCGGATGCACGTGTGCCGAGCCGCATGACGGCTCGGGCGGCGCGATCTCAGGAGGTTCGTGATGAAAGCTGCTGCCGAGCCAGCGCGTGAGCGTCGGCGAGCGGAGCCCGGGCGAGCAGCAACCGGCGATAGCCGCGTAGCGCGCGGTCCCGCCGGCAGGCGGTGACGCCGTGCCAGGTGCCGTCCCGGCCGTGGTGCAGGACGACGAACTCGCCGCTTGCCACGTCACCTTCCACGGTCTCGTCCAGGTCGCCGGGTTCGCGGGTGCCGATCGAGCGAATCGTGTGGCCGTACTGCTCGGTCCAGAAGGTGCGCGGTCCGTGGTACGCGTTGGCCTCCCCGCGCGCGACGTTGAGACCCACGTTGCGGCCCTGCTCGACCGCGTTGGTCCAGTGGCCGAAGCCGAGCGTCTGCCCGGGGGACTCGCCGTCCGTCCGGGCGAGGTCACCAGCGGCCCAGACGTCCGGGACGCCAGTCCGCCCGGCGGCGTCGCACAGCACGCCGCCCCGCCGCCGGACCCCCGATCCGGTAAGCCACTCGTCGCACGGGACGACACCGATGCCGGCCAGGACGACGTCGCCGTGGTGTACGGATCCATCCTCCAGGTGGACCAGGAAGTCGCCGGGGCCGCCACCGACCGAGATCACCTTCCGGCCGAGGTGACCGTCGACGCCGTGGGTCCGATGCTGATCCCACAGCCAGCGGGCCACCTGGTCGCCGAGGCAGCCGGCCAGCGGCAGGGTGTCGGCACCCAGCACGGTCACCGGCACGTGCCTGGCCCGCAGGGCGGCGGCGATCTCGAGGCTGATGAAGCCCGTCCCGATCAGCGTCACCGTGCGCGCGGCGTCGACGAGGTCACGCAGCAGCTCGAGGTCCTCGACGGTCCCCAGCCCCGGCAGCGGGTGACCGTCCACAGTGGTCATGGTCCGGGGACGGCTGCCGGTGGCCAGAATCAGCGCGTCGTAGGGCAGGACCGCACCGTCTCCGGTGACGACGAGGCGACGGTCGATGTCCAACCCGCGCGCCGCGTGGCCAACCTGGAGGTCGATCCCCCGCTCGGCCAACTGCTCGGGGGTCCGCAGCGACAACGGCTGGGCCGCGGGCCGGACGAGCAGACCCTTGGACAGCATCGTCCGGTCGTACGGCGGCCGCCGCTCCTCGCCGAGCACGGTGATCGTTCCCGTCCAGCCGCCGTCCCGCAGACCGTCCGCGGCCGCCAGGCCGGCCGCGGACGCTCCGGCGATCACCGCAGCCCGCGGCGGCGTCATCGGTCGCCCGCCGACTGGAGGGAAAGGGCCTGGGCGGGGCACACCCGGACCGCCTGCTCGACGTCCGCGACATCGTCGGCGTCGACGACGTCGCGCAGGACCACCGCGATCGGGCTGCCCGCCGGGACGTCGAAGACGTCGGGATGCACGGCGACGCACAGCCCGTACGCCTGACACCTGGTCGCGTCGACGGCAATCCGGGTCCTCCCGTTCACAGCAGCACCCCGAGGTTGGGCGTCAGGAGGCTGGTCTCGGTCAAGATCACCTCGCGGGAGACCAGCCGGAGCCCCTCGCCGGTCCAGCGAAGGCGGTCGTTGCGCCGGCACGGGATGAGGTCGAAGTGCGGGTCGATGCCGCGCTGGCGGTAGACCAGCAGCGCGCTCGACACGTCGACCAGGTCCGGGCCCGGGCCCGGGCTCACCTCGACGCTGCCCACCAGGCGCATCGTCCGGGACGGGGGAACCTCGGAGTAGGCGTGACCGGTCGCGAGCCGGTTCAGCCTCGTCCGGACGTTCATCTTGTTGTCGCGGAGGCGGAACGCGGACCGGTTGATTTCCGCCGTTCGCGGCTCGGCAGCCTGCCGGATCGGGATCGTGTAAAGCAGGTCGTCGGCCAGCAGCTCGAACCACTCCTCTTCGCGCCCCTCGTCGAGCAGACGGGCCTCGCGAGCCAGGAACGTCGCGACGGCGGTGTACACGTCGGCGTCGACGGCGGTGGTGCCGGTGGGGGTTGGGGCGCTCATCGGTCGCCCTCCGCGGAGTGGTCGCGGGCCTGCATGACCCGGAGCCAGTGCCGGTAGAAATGCAGTTGGTTGTGCTCGCCGAACCCGGTGCGGCGCCGGATGCCGGGTCCCTTCCACGTGAGGTCGGGAGACTGGTCGACCTCGGACTTGTTGCCCTGCTGGAAGTGGAACATCATCCGCTCCCGCCGGGCCCACGGGCTGGCCGCGGCGCGCGGCGCACCCTCCCAGGCGACCGTGTCGTCCTGCTCGGCCACGCCGGCCGAGCCGAACTGCATCTGCCCGATGACGGCATCCTGCAGCGCCGACTGCTCGTCCTGGAAGGTCCACACGAACTGCCAGCTCCACACCTCAAGCTCGCCGGGGCCGACGGGCTGCCATTGCCGGAATGACGTGATAACCGACGACAGCCCGCTGCCGTCCATGGCGATGCCCCGGTAGAAGCTGAGGTTCGGAAAGATCGTGCCCACGATCGGCCCATCATGGGTAACGACGTGGACCTGCATCTCGTCCAGTCCGGACAGGTCGAAGTGGTCCTTGATCTCGGGCGGGTAACCCCAGAACTCGAACCCCGGGTGCACGGCCGTCGTCCACGCGATGCCCATGAACGCGTGACCGTTGCCGAACTCGTACGGCCGGCCGAACTCGCCACCCGCGTCGAGGCCACCGGCGATCCCGATCTCCTGCATGCTGCCGTGCAGGTTCGGCACATGGTAGATGTCGCCGGCGAAGTTCTCGGCGGCGGTCTTCCAGTTCGCCTTGACCTGGTAGCGGTCTGGCGGCCCGGCCACCCGCATCCCGTCCGGGTGCAGGCCGACGAGGGCGTCCAGCATCCAGCCCGCGCCGCCCAGGTAATCCCCCAGCGGCTCGACGTCGGCCGACAGTGACGCGAAGACGAACCCGTGTCGCGAGTCGACCCGCGGCGCCCGCAGCAGGCCCCACTCTTTGCCGTCGAGCGGTTCCCCGTAGGCACGCCGCAGGAACGGCGTGCCGACCAGTTCACCGGTGTTGGCGTAGGTCCAGCCGTGGTAGTTGCACTTGAAGAACCGCGAGTTGCCCTGGTCCGTCTGGCATACCTGGGTCCCTCGGTGCCGGCAGTAGTTGGACAGCACGTTGATGCCGCCCTCCCCGTCCCGGGTGACGATGACCGGGTCCAGCCCGATCCGCCGCTGGACGAAGTCGCCCGGATTCGGGATTTCGCTTTCGTGCGCCACGAACACCCAACTGCGGCCGAAAATGCGCTCGACTTCGGCCTGGAAGACCGCGGAGTCGTTGAAGATCTCGACCGGAAGCAGGTCGTCGGCCAGCCCGGTCTCCGTTCGGGCCAAGATGTCGTCGAGATCGGACCGTGGCCATGCGGGCGCGGCTGTTTCGTTCATGCTGCCTCCTATATGTGACGCGCGTGTGACGCGGGCAACATCTGTGTCGACCAGGTTAAGAACACCGTCACATTCAGGGAAACGATAATTTTTAATAGCACCTATTGATTTGAATAATGCATAACTGGCGCGCAGGCCGACGTTCTACAACGGCACTGAAGGTAAACATTCACGCCAGTGACTCTGGGTGTTCGTGAGCCTCGTGTGGCGAGCAAGGTTCATGGGTTGCCGGGCGACACGCCGAGCCGGGTGCGTGCTTTGTCCCTGATGAGGTGATCCGCTTGGTGATGTGTCCCCTGGTGAGGAAGTGTCGTGGCGTGAGCTGAGCCTGCTCATGCTGCTGGCCGCCCAGGG